>DRZW01000206.1 GCA_011380105.1 Halothiobacillaceae bacterium | reverse complement strand
GCAGACTTGCTGGTGATGAGCAAATCAAGCGAGCCGCTGCTGCTGCTGTTGGGTTGATACATCATGCTTTGCCCGCATTGCAGTCAGGCGCGCGAATTCCGGCATCCTACTGGCAGCCATCGAAAAACCTAGCCGAGCAACTTTATGCGGGCAATTCGGTTGACGATGCGGCCATTGCTAGCATTGAGCGCCAAATTCCCGATAATTCACCGTTAGCTGATGCGGACTTAGCCCCCACGGCTGAAGAGACTCAGGCAGATGAACTAACACCGCCTAAAGCTGAGCCGGTTGAGGAGTTAGACGCACGCTCCCCCGAGCCTGAGTTGAGCGCTTCTGACGTTGAAAAGTCAGAGTTAGAGATTGACTCTACCTCTGTTGCGACTTCTGATGCAGAACATGAGCTGTTGTTGCCCAAGGCTGATTCCTCGGAATTGCCTGCTTTAGATGCTGCTGATGATCGGGATATCAATGACCCTCAACTCAATGAGGTCGCATCAGATCAAACAGAACCGGAGCCCTTCGATGCCGATGACGGCGCTGCACGGCACGACCCCGATCATGTAACCGGTACGGATGCGGCAGGAACGGATTTTTCGGATGAGAAATTAGAAGATACCTTGGATCAATGGTCGGCGCAGTCAGACAAGATCAGTGATGATAAAACTGTCGACAATGAAATGCAGTCAGCAGAATCACCTGCACCTGTTGATTTATCACGGTCAGATTCACCAGAGCCTGAGGCAGAATTGGCACCGAAGGAAGAGCCAAAACGGGAAGCTACCCCAGAGCTGGATGAAGCGCCAGAACCTGAAGAGATGGCGTCAGAACCGGAGGTAGAAGAGCAGCCTGTTATTGCAGATCCGGTGCTTCGAGATATCTTCAATCAGGAAATTACCGGTTACATCAATGAACTAGAGGAACGGTTAGCGCAGGCAGAGCAAAACGGCGAAGGATTAGAATGTGATCACAGCCTGACGCGCCTGTTACACACAGCGCTCGGTTCGGCGCGTACCACCGGCGTGGATGATATTGCACGGTTGGCACGTTATCTCGAAGATTGGGTTGCGCTGCTTTCCGATCATCAACTGTCTATTCCAAAAGCGGACATGCCGCTGTTCTCACGTGGCATCCAGGCCTTAAGAGAGTTGAGTGCCTGGGCTGTTGACCCGGCACGCGCCAAACCTCCGATTGAATCACTAGAAGCCGAACTCAAAGCCCACACCCGGCAGGTTCATCAAGATTATGAAGCAGGGCTGTTGACGCCAGCAGAAGCAACGAAATCGAGCGACGACTCAGATTTAGCCGATACTTCTTGGTCAGACGGGGAGAAAGATACGGACAAGCAGCAGCCCGCAGCACTACCATCTTCGACTTCGGAGGATGCTGATTCAGCTCAAGAGTCTCAGAAAGCGGTTGGCACCGAATCATCACCGGCTGAAGATCGTGCAGAGATGCCGCCTCAACCGGCTGACAAGGCGACAGGCGAGGATGCTTTCGATCTTGAACACCGCCCGGATGATGATCCTAGTGAACAGGATCCTGATATCCTGCAAATCTTTGTTGAAGAGGCCGATGAGCTGTTGGCGCAGGCCGATGATTACCTCTCGCACTGGCAGGCTCATCCGCAGGACGTGGATACCATCCGCCAGTTGCATCGTAATCTTCACACCCTAAAAGGCGGCGCGCGGATGGCCGGGCTGCTGAATTTAGGTGATATTGCCCACCAGCTTGAGTCCCGTTTATTGCACGCACAAAAAGAAGGGGTTGCTGATGTCGCCGGCCTCATTGCGATCGTGCAGCAGGCTTATGATGTTATTGGCTCATTGATCGACCGGGTGCGCATGGGCGATCCGATTCCTCAGCAGCGCCAGTTATTGGCTCGGATTCAAGGTGAAACCTCGTCTGGAGCTGTCCTGAGCGCGCATGTAGAAGATGAAGCGGCTGCTGCTGATGGTTCTAAGAAGACTAGCCATCAGCCGCCAGCCAAGTCTCAGCCGGAGGCTGACAAGCCGACGAAAAAACCATCTGCTAATCAGAAAACAAGTCCGTCTTCCGGAGCAGATCAGCGCCGCGATGAACTAATCCGGGTGTCTGCAAGTGGGGTTGACCAGATGGTCAGCCAGATTGGGGAATCGATGCTCCTGCAATCACGGATTGACCGGCAAATAAAAAGCTCGGAACGGCAGTTGTTTGAATTACAGCAAACCGTGAACCGTCTGCGAGGCCAATTGCGCCGATTGGAAATCGAGACCGAAACCCAGATCAAGGCTGATTTGCTGGAAGAAACCGGCTTATCTGAAGAAGAATTTGATCCACTAGAGTTTGACCGCTTCACCCAAGTCCAAGAGCTCTCGCGCGGGGTGATGGAATCGCTGGGTGATATCGCCAGCATTGAGCAAAGCCTGTCTAGTTCGACGGAGCAGAGTCAACTATTGCTATTAGAGCAATCACGTCTGTGCCGCAAGATGCAAGATGGCGCGATGTCGATGCGGCTGGTGCGGTTTAGTGAAATCGTACCCCGTTTGCGCCGTATTGTCCGTCAGGTGGGTAATGAGTTGGGGCACCAAGCCGAGCTGGTGATTGAAAATGGCGATACCGAGATCGACCGGGTTATGCTCACCAGTCTGTTACCTGCACTTGAGCACATGCTTAGAAACTCGCTGGCTCACGGCATTGAGCCACTTGTCGAGCGGAAGCAGGCTGGTAAGCCAACCATTGGTGAGGTCTGCATCCGGATAGAAAGCGATGGTGGCAATATTAGCATCGAAGTGCGCGATGATGGCCGCGGTCTGGATCTCGACGAACTTCGCCGCAAAGGCATCGAACGTGGTCTGGTTCCGGATGATATGGAAATCAGCGATGACGAGGCGCGGCAACTGATCTTTGCACCCGGCTTCTCTACGGCTGACAAGATCTCGCAGGTGGCCGGTCGCGGTGTGGGTTTGGATGTGGTCACCGCTGGGGTTCGTGAGCTCGGTGGCTTTGTTGATATTGATTCAGAACAAGGTAAATACACCGCCATCCGGCTGAATCTGCCGCTTACACAGGTTATGACACGCGGCATTCTGGTCACCGCGGGTGATGAGCGTTATGCCATCCCCTACAAAGGGTTAGTTGCGATAACCCGCCTGACCGGGGTCGAATTAAACGAACAATATCAGCAGTCCAGACCGACAGTGTCTCACAACGGCGAACTTTATTCGCTTTATTATCTTGGCTCGATACTCTGGGGACGGCAACCCATCGAGGCGGCCGAAGTGACCGAGGTGGTGCGACCTATCCTGTTATTCAAACTCGGTGAGCGTCGTTTTGCCATCCAATGCGATCAACAGCTTGGTGGTATTCAGCTGTTTGTTAAATCGTTAGGTGTTCAGTTAGGTCGCCTGCCGGGGTTATCCGGCGCCACCATTGCCGATGATGGTGACGTGATTTTGGTACTCGAACTATTCGAGTTGGTACGTCAATACCAGCGCCGAGATTACCAGCGCTTCATGCGTCAGAGCCTACCGGAGGTGCGACGCAGCAAACCATTGGTGCTGGTTGTCGATGACTCCCTGACGGTGCGCAAAGTTACGGCCAGCACATTGGAGCGCAACCAGTATGATGTTGTTCTAGCACGTGATGGGGTCGAGGCGCTTGGTGCGCTCCAGGAGCAAACACCCGATTTGGTATTAACCGATATCGAAATGCCGCGCATGGATGGCTTTGAGCTCTTAGGTGCGATACGCAACGATGCTGGGTTTGCCGATGTGCCGGTCGTGATGATTTCTTCGCGTACCGGCCAGAAGCACCGGATTCGGGCGCGTGATTTGGGTGTTTCCGCCTATCTTGGCAAACCCTACACCGAAGGAGACCTGGTGAACGTGATTGAACAACTCCTGCCCAAAAGCCGAAGCGGCTCAAAGCAGCACAACGCTTAGGGAGTAAGCATGAGTAATTCAGATTTAATGCAAGCCGATTCCAAAGACGCGATCCGCGTATTGCGCCTGCCGACCCAGTTGCAGGATTTATCTGTGGTGGTGCCGTACTCTCTGGTCGCTGAAATAACGGAAGTGAATCTTAAAGACAGCGAAGGCAGGCTTGCTCGGAACAAAGTGGTTTTAGTTGAATGGCGGGGCCAGGTGATCCCGCTGATTAGTCTAGAGCTGCTCAACGGCGAGGCGTTACCGACCATCGGCCAGCGTATTCGGGTAGCTGTGCTCTACAACACCGATCCGGATCTGGCTCTGGCCTATTATGCGGTATTGCTCTCTGGCGTGCCCCGTAGCGAACGGGTTCGTATGGATGAGGTCAGCGCTACTGGAACCCTGGATGACTCCATCTGGCGTTATGTGGTAAAAATGCAAGATAGGTTAACCGCAATCCCCGATATCCGTAGTATTGAGCGCATGGTAGATCACATGCGCTTGCATAATACCTCACCAGATGTCCCTGATTATGAGGCGTTCTAACGGCAACAACCTTGCTTCCACCTTCAAAGTGTAGACGTTGGTGTTTTGCAGCTTGTTTTGGTTTTCTTGCGATGGCACACGGAAGGTTCAATATAAGTGGTGTGAGGCGATGGATGCTAGTATATTCCTTCCATACGCCTAGTCTGATGATGGTTACCCATGTCGCAAAAAACCCTCCCGGATATTACCCGGGTTAGAACACTGAGCAAAACCCGGTTATTTCACATTCAGGAAGTTGATCTACGCTTTGCTAATGGGGTCGAGGTCACCTTTGAGCGGATCAAAGGCGGAGGCTTAGGCGCGGTGATGGTGGCTGCTGTTAATGACCGCAATCAGGTCGCCCTAGTTAGCGAATACGCCTGTGGTACCGAGCGCTATGAGCTTGGCCTACCCAAAGGGCGCATTGATGCCGGTGAAGACCCGCTTACTGCCGCTAACCGGGAATTAATGGAAGAGGCTGGATTGCGTGCCGAAAAACTTATCTACCTAAATGAGCTCAGCCTGGCGCCGACCTATTCAGGGCAACGAATACAACTGATCTTAGCAACTGGCTTGACCCCGGAAAGCCGTCCGGGAGACGAGCCCGAGCCACTGGGTTTTAAGTGGCTTAACCTGGCTGATTTAGATCAATTTGCCTTAAAAGGCCACTGTAGTGAAGCCCGCAGCCTGGCTGCCTTATATCTGGTGCGGTCTTATCTGCAGGCGCAAGCGGAGTAACCAATGGCCGAACAAGCGCACAATCTACCCCAAAGCCAACGGCAATGGCAGGATTTTGTCGCTGCGGTTAACCGGATCGCCCAGCAGGCCGGACAGGTCATTATGCAGGTCTATGCACAGGACTTTGCGGTGGATCACAAAGATGATGCTTCGCCAGTCACCCAAGCTGACTTGCGAGCGCATCACATCATCAGCCAGGCGTTACACGAACTCACGCCTGTCATCCCCGTATTAACCGAAGAGCAAGCCGCCCCCGATTTCGCAGAGCGTCGCCAGTGGCAAAGCTACTGGTTAGTTGACCCACTAGACGGCACCCGTGAGTTCATTAAGCGTAATGGTGAATTTACCGTCAATATCGCCTTGGTGGTCAATCACCAACCCGTACTGGGTGTGGTGCTGGCACCCGCCTTGGATGAACTGTATTTCGCCACCGTGCATACAGGCGCCTATGTCCAACGCGAAGGCAGGCCACCACAAGCCATCTCTGTATCCCGAGAGGCAACCCCCCTGCGTCTGGCATTATCGCGGTCACACATAAGTGATCGCGAACTGGATTTGATCGACTTATTCTCACAACCACAAATCATCCGTTGTGGCAGCGCGCTGAAAAGCTGCTTAATTGCTGAAGGCCGGGCTGATATTTACCCGCGACTCGGCCCCACCTCAGAGTGGGATACCGCCGCCTCCCAATGCGTACTTGAACAGGCCGGTGGGTTTATGATTGATTTGGACGGAAGTCCATTAAGCTATAATCACAAAGAAAGCCTGATCAACCCCCGATTTATCGCCGCCCGGCCGGGGTTTGATTTAAAACTCGACCAAATTACCCGCATTGCTAATTATCATGGTTAAACCGCACCATATCGGCAATCACCCGGTAAATCGGCCTTCCGGATTTTTTTGCTTGATTAAGAAAACCAACAAAAGCGTGAGCTTGCAGGTCACTCTGTGCGCAAATCCAACCACTTCAAGGTGGCTAGAGTAACCTGGACTCCCGCCGTTTTGCCTGTTCAAGAAGAGATTGGCGTGTTTCGCCCGGCGCGAATTCCGGCTTTGAGATTATCCCAGTGCGCCCAATTCTCGGTCATTGGTGGCATTTGCAGGTGAAAGCCAATGGTTTCGATGTGTTGGCGCACGGTGGCGGTATCGGTGCGGGCTAATTTACGGTCATCGCTAAGATCCAAATCCATGACATGCACAGGTTTGCCAAATTTCTCCGCTACCGCCGGGTCGAGAACATCCCAACTGGCTTCCTTTTGCATAAATAAGTACATATCGGCTTGTTTACTGCTTTTATAGACGGCTGCGAGCATTTTCTCAATCCCTCTAGTGTTTTTACTTGCAGATATAATATGTCGTTGTTAAGAAACGAAAAAGAACCACCATAAAAACAATAGGGTAAAGCCAACAAAGAACGCGATGCCAGCCCAGCTAAGCCCGATCAAGAAAGGCCCGGGTCGGAGGTGTTCCGGCACCCAGCTACTACGGATAACTTTGAAATTAATCCAGGCAAAGATCGGTGAAGAGATAAAGGAGATCACCATTGCCACCTCCAGCATTTGCCCTAAGCTGGTTAGGAAGAATTTAGTAATGATATAGGCGGCAGCGACACTGGCGGCAATCCAGCCGATGTGAGCGATGCGAAAGCGGTCTGGAGTATCCCGATTGGTTAACAAATTCATGCCGGTGGCCAGCGAGCGCGGCCAGCCATCTATACAGGTTAGGGTGGTGCTAAACATAGCACTAAAGGCGGCAATGGCAATGATCCAGTAAGCCCAGTCACCGATGACACCGGTATACAATTCCACCAACTGGCTGGCGAAAGCCGCCGATGACATGGAGAAATCCTGACCGCTGCCGTGGATGATCAATGCGCCTAAGGCCATGAAAAACACGGCCAGGATAACGGTGACAATATAACCGATGTGGAAATCAATCATCGCCTCACGCATGCTCGCCCGGTGGCCGGTATCGCGGCGTTTGGCGGTCATCCACAATGAAGGCCAGGCGGAGATATCAATCGGGGCGGGCATCCAACCCATAAACAGAATGATAAAACCCAGCGCGGCGAGGTTCCAGGGCGACTCTTCCTCAAAACCCACTGCCTGTTCAATCGGGGTGGATGCAGCGAGGATAACTGTCGTGACCGTTGAGATTGCAAGAACAATCACCACCACCTTGGTTAATTGATCAAGTAGGTGATAGCGGCCCCAGATAATAATTAGCGCGCAGATAGCGGCAAATATCAAGGTCAATTCAGCCAGTGGGATGCCGATGTTATCCAGCCCTAAATTAAGTGACAGGCTGGCGGTAATCATAGCCACCCCGGCGATATTCAAAAAAGCATTGACCAGATTCAACCCAAAAAACGCCGCTAGATAACCCTTGCCCATGCGGGCAAAGCCATGTAACAGGCTCTCGCCGGTGGCAGCGGTATAGCGCTGTGAGTAGAGAAAGAACGGGTATTTAAATAAATTAACCAGCAGCAATAGCCCCAAAAGGGCCCAGCCGTATTTGGCCCCGGCCTGAGTGGAGGCAATTAAATGCGAACCGCCAATGGCTGCCCCGGCCATTAGGATGCCTGGACCAAGTGCTTTAAGTAGATTGTCTAAACGCTTCATGCCCTAGTTTTTCCAACCTTGAAATGGACGCAATATTAACATCCTTTAAAATCATCAAGCGTAGCCAACGTGAATTGCCTGTGCAGAACGCAGGCTTTGTGCGTATTTCAACCCCTATAAGATCGGCCAGAACAACTTGTGGCCTTTGACCGCAATGAGGGAGCTTTGAGAGTAACTTCAACCTATAGAAAAATATAAAGGGGTTTAGAAAACCGGTGTTCTTCCAGTGGTTGACATCGAACTATCTGGGATGGCAAACCCTGCCTTGGGCGCGCAGGTTACTGCGCGCAGCAAAACTGCTCGGCATTCAACTAAAAACCGGCAAGTTATAGCGTGATTCTTACCGGTTTTGCTTTTTGGTTTGTGGTGTTTCTTTAGTCTTGTTGCATAGGCAATCCAGCCCGCTCCCAAGCATCCATGCCGCCGATGACATTAACCACGTTGCTATAGCCTTCACGGAGCAGAATAGAGGAGGCCACCGTCGAGCGCATCCCCGAGGCGCAGATAAGATTGATCGGTTCATCTGGACTAATGCCATCTAATCCGCCACGCGCCAGGTGCGCTGGGATGTGCCGGGCATTGGGTGCGTGACCGGCCTGCCATTCGGATGGCTCGCGCATATCAATTAGCATGCGTTGACCGGATTCTAAATCCGCGCGAGCCCGATATACGTCTACCAGCGGGATGTGCTCAAAGCCTTCACCTGCTTTCATCCAGCCAGTAAAGCCATTTTCCAAATAGCCAACAATATAATCTTGGCCGACGCGAACCAAAGCGCGAATGGCCTCGGAAATTAGCTCTGGGTCGCCTTCATAATCAACCAAAATGATGGGATGATCCGGCGGCACAACCCAGCCGCCCCAAGTGGAAAGGTCGTTGCCGAATTCAATCCCCAACGAGCCTTTGATGTGCGCGGCGTTAAAAGCCAGCTGATCACGGATATCAACAATCGTCGCGCCTTTTTCGACCTGCTGTTTGAGCTCATTGATGGAAAACGCCTGAATCTGGGCGGGATCCAAATCGACCATGCCCCGTACGCTACGTGGCCCATCGGAATTGGTGACTTTGTTGCGAGGATAGAAGTCGGGTGCAGGTGGGAGGTTGCTTAACAGCAATTCAATGAATTCATCCTCGCTTAATTCCGGGTTTAAGAGCGGATTGGTGGCGCGCTCATACCCCAAGGTTGAAACTTGGCGGCCAGCCATGCCCGCCCCGCAGGCCGAGCCTGAACCGTGACCGGGGCGGATTTCCAGGCTGTCGGGCAGGTGTTTGAGTTTTTCACGAACGCTCTGGAAAGCGAGTTGTGCTAGTCCGCGAGTGGCTTTCTCACCTAATAGGTCTGGGCGGCCCAAACTGCCTACAAACAAAAAGTCACCGGTGCAGGCCACAGCCGGTACATCCTTGCTGCGCGCACCGTCATAGATCAGAAAGCTGATGTGTTCTGGAGTGTGGCCGGGGGTAAACAAGGCTTCGATAGCCACATTGCCCATCACCACCCGGTCGCCATCGAACATGGGTGTGTGCTTGAACTGCACATCAAACTGTTCGCCTTCATCGTAGCCAGATAGGTGTAATTCTGCGCCGGTGGCTTCAGCGAGTTCACGCGCGCCGGAGGCAAAGTCGGCGTGGATGTGGGTGTCGAGGACATGCTTGATGGTAAAGCCCTCGGCTTTGGCGAACTCAAGATAGATATCAACATCCCGACGTGGGTCGATAATAGCCATTTCACCATTCGACTGACAGCCAATAGCGTAGCTTAATTGTGAAAGGCCCGGATCTTCGAAGGTTTCGAATAACATTTTTTCCCTCTCGACAAAGCGTGAGTGCTTGCGTGATTTACAAACGGCTATATTAGACAACAATCTTACGCCGGTCAGATCAGTTTGTCAGCAACAGCCTTCTTAATGATTTTGGGCACGAGACGCTTTTTCAAAAGCGGCTATTTTGGTTCATAGTGGTATTGTCGATCCGCTAAAACGAGGTTTGTGTTGGCTGTGAAAGCATGTTGGAAGAAAATTATTGATAATGCCATCAGTCTGCGTCGGCAGCTGCATCGTGTGCCGGAGCTTACTTGGGAGGAAGAGGCGACGGCAGCCACCATCCGCGCTAAATTGGATGCTTTGGGTATTGCCTGGCGACGTTGTGCTAAGCATGGAACTGTGGCGATGCTGGCGGCCGATGCGCCGGGACGGCATATAGCGCTGCGTGCTGATATTGATGCCTTGCCGATTGCGGAAATATCCAAGGCCGAATGGCGCTCGACCGTGCCGGGGAAAATGCACGCCTGTGGGCATGATGGCCACACCGCCACGCTGCTAGCCACCGCTGGCTGGTTGAAAATGCATGAAGCGCGCCTGCCCGGGCCGGTGAGTTTGATCTTTCAGCCGGCAGAAGAGGGTGGTCATGGTGCGCGTGCGATGATCGATGATGGCGCATTAGCAGGGGTGGATTGGATTTTTGGTTGGCACAACTGGCCAGCCATTCCCTTCGGTAAAGCGATTTGCCCAGAAGGGCCGATCATGGGTGCAAATGGCACTTTTGAGTTAACGCTAACCGGCCAGGGTGGTCATGCCAGTCAGCCAGAAGTCACCCACGACCCATTGCTAGCTGCTGCTGATATCACCCAAAACCTACAGCAGATTGTCTCCCGGCGTCTGCCGCCGCAGACGGCTGCGGTGGTCTCGGTGACCCGTCTGCATGCCGGCGATGCCATCACCGCTATCCCTGATTCAGCTTACCTTGCCGGGAGCGTGCGGGTTGGCAATACCAGTGAGCGTGACGTCATTGCCGGGCACATTCAGCAAATAATTGAAGCAACCGCCGCATCGCACCGAGTACAGGCCGATTT
>DRZW01000203.1 GCA_011380105.1 Halothiobacillaceae bacterium | reverse complement strand
CGCGCCAATGCGACGGATATCAAGCCGTACCGAGGAGTAGAATTTCAGGGCATTCCCGCCGGTGGTGGTTTCCGGGCTGCCGTAGGTGACGCCGATTTTCATGCGGATCTGATTAATAAACATCACCATGCAGTTCGTGCGCTTGATGTTACCCGTCAGCTTACGCAAGGCTTGGCTCATTAAACGTGCCTGCAGGCCAACGTGGGAATCACCCATCTCGCCTTCAATTTCAGCCTTGGGCGTCAGCGCGGCGACTGAGTCAACCACCACTGCATCAACAGCACCCGAGCGCACCAGCATGTCGGCAATTTCCAGCGCCTGCTCACCCGTATCCGGCTGACTGACCAGTAAGTCATCCACGTTTACCCCCAGCTTTTCGGCATAATCCGGGTCGAGCGCGTGCTCGGCATCAATAAACGCGCAAGTGCCACCGGCTTTCTGCACTTGGGCCAAAACTTGCAGGGTCAGTGTGGTTTTGCCTGATGATTCCGGGCCAAAAATTTCCACCACCCGGCCACGCGGCAAGCCGCCAATGCCGAGCGCGGCATCCAGCGAAATCGAACCGGTACTCACCACGGGCACGACTGCCCGAGCACCGTCGTTCATGCGCATCACAGCGCCCTTACCAAATTGCCGCTCAATCTGAGACAGCGCGGCACCCAATGCTTTTTTACGATTTTCATCCATTGTTTTGGTCTCCCCAGCGCATTTGCAGACTGGTTGGCGGTTTTTTTAATTACAGGATTCGGCCGATCAGTATCGGCCGGGAATAGTACAGACGGCTAGGTTAGTGCATCAGGCGGATGTCAGCATCGATTTAATCCGTGCAATGGCTTGCTTGAGAGTATCCATATCGGTGGCATAACTTAGCCGGACATGCCCAGGACTGCCAAAGGCAGATCCGGGCACTACGGCCACATTCGCTTTTTCCAGCAGCAGTTCTGAGAAAGCCACATCGTCGGCTACGCCAAGATTTTGCATGGCAGCGGTTACATCTGGGAACGAGTAAAACGCCCCCTGCCCTGGCAGACAGGAAAATCCGGGCAGCGCATCTAATGCCGCTGAAATATAATCATGGCGCTGTTTGAACGCTTTGACCATCTCGGCAATCTCGGACTGGTCACCAGCGATAGCCTCAGTCGCTGCTTTCTGGGCAATCGAGCAGGCACCAGAGGTGCTCTGAGATTGAATAATCTTCATTGGTCGGATCAACTCAGCCGGCCCGGCTGCATAACCAATCCGCCAGCCAGTCATGGCATAGGCCTTAGATACCCCGTTTAACACCACGATTCGATCAATTAGATCCGGGGCTACCATGGCAATGTTAGAGAAGGGCTCATCAGCCCACAGAATCTTTTCGTACATGTCATCGGTGGCGATGATAATCTGCGGGTGATCGCGCAGCACATCGGCCAAGGCTTGCCATTCAGCGCGGCTGTAGGCCACCCCGGTCGGATTAGAGGGGCTGTTGAGCATTACCAAACGGGTGCGCTTGGTAATGGCCTGCGCTAACTGTTCAGGCGTGAGCTTAAAACCCTGATCTTGGCCGGCCTGAACAATCACTGGCTCGGCTTCGGCCAGACGAACCATATCAGGGTAGGAAACCCAGTACGGTGCGGTAATGATCGCCTCATCACCGGGGTTGAGCACCGCCTGGCAGAGATTATAAATACTCTGCTTGCCGCCGGTCGATACAATGATCTGATCTAAGCCGTAATCCAGCCCCTGCTCGTTAGAAAGCTTTGCCGCAATCGCCTTGCGTAGCTCTACGATGCCCTCTACCGCCGTATAGCGGGTAAAGCCGTCTTCAATCGCGCGAATGGCGGCTTGTCGGATGTGGTGGGGGGTATCAAAGTCCGGCTCGCCAGCACCAAGACTGATAATATCGCGCCCGGCGGCACGTAATTCTGCCGCTTTAGCGGTAACAGCCAATGTCGGGGATGGGCGAACTCGGGAAACCCGGTCAGAGAGGTTCATGACCAAACAAAACTCCTGTTGCATCGTGGTGCTTACCGTGCGGCCTAGCCGGCCACAAAATCGGGATGTTGTTCGTGCACTGAGCAAGATTGATCAGCACACCAGAATGCCTGTAAATAACGTATGCGCCTGACATTGTACGAACCACAGGGCACATTCACGGTGTGATGATCGCACTTATGATCTGTTCTGTCCCTAGCCCAGATCAGCGTTATTCAGAGGCTACTTTGTTCAATCATAGCGAATTTATGGTCAAAATGACACCGCCAATCGCTGGCGACGAAACTCAAACAAGCATACGCCACAGGCTACCGAAACATTCAAGCTCTCGACGGTATCCACCATGGGGATACGAACTAGCTCATCAACGCGATCACGGGTTAGACGGCGCATACCCCGTCCTTCTGAACCCATAACCAAGGCTACTGGATCAGTCGCAAATCGGGTTTGATACACACTGGTTTCTGCATCACCGGCCGTGCCTACTAACCAAATACCCCGCGCTTTGAGTGCATCTAAGGTTCGCGCCAGATTGGTCACTTCCACCAGCGGTAAGCGCTCCGAGGCGCCGGCTGATGCTTTTCGCGCTGCTGGCGTCAAACCGCAGGCACGATCACGCGGCACAATGACCGCATCCACACCCGCCGCCTCTGCGGTGCGCAGACTGGCACCGAGGTTATGCGGGTCGGTGACGCCATCGAGCACCAGCAGCAACGGCACGTGTCGCTCGGGCTGCGCGTTTAGTAAGCGATCAAGCCCGGCTTCATCCAAAGGTTCAACCGGGCGAACATTCGCCAGCACACCTTGGTGAACCAATCCACCGCTGCGCTCGGCTTGCTCTTGGAACCATTTCGCAGGCATACGCTGAACAGCCACGCCCATCGCCTCGGCCTCATTGAGCAATTGGGCGGCACGTTTATCGCTGCGATCCTGCTGCAGATATAACGCCAGAATACGCTCAGGGTGGGTTTGCAGCAACGCGTTAATGCCATGAAAGCCACCGATCCAAATCGATCTCGACGCCATGATTTAAGTTGACTTGCCGTTAGTGCCAGCGTTTTCATCATGAGTTACGGCCAGTAGATCATCACCGCGCGGGGCATGTTCATTCCCGGCATCGGTATCAGTCAGGCCGGGCTGATGTTCACTGGACGTAGCCTCTTCGGTAGGCGTGGGTAGCTCGGCTTCATCGGGCAGGACAAAATCGATTTTGCGCTCGTCTAAATCCACCCGTGCTACTTTAACGCGCACAGTGTCGTTCAGCGCAAACACCCGGCCGCTGCGCTCACCTTTAAGCTGCATGGTTTGCGGGTCAAAGTGGTAAAAATCTTTGTCCAGCGCGGTGATGTGCAATAAGCCTTCCACAAAGAATTCTTTCAGCTCGACAAAAAGACCGAAGCCCAGCACAGTGGCAACACGGCCTTCGTAGATATTACCCACCTTATCGAGCATAAACTCGCATTTGAGCCAGTCTTCTACATCGCGGGTAGCTTCATCCGCGCGGCGTTCATTATTCGAGCAGTGTTCGCCGATCATGAGCATCTCTTCATACTCGAACGGGAATCCGTCCGGCTTGCCGATACGCAAGAGATGACGGATAGCACGATGCACCATCAGGTCGGGATAACGGCGAATCGGCGAGGTGAAATGGGCGTAGTGCTCATGTGCCAAGCCAAAGTGACCCAGGTTATCCGGGGTGTAGACCGCCTGTTTCAGCGAGCGCAGCAACATGGTCTGAATGGCTAGAAAATCCGGGCGCCCTTCTGCATCGCTCAACACCTGATTAAAATCGGCAGGCTGGGGTTTATTGCCGCCGCCTAGGTGCAGGCCCTTTTCTTTGAGCATGCTGCGCAGATCTTCAAGCTTATCTCCGCTGGGGCGATCATGTACCCGATACAGTGCGGGAATCTTCCGGCGCGCCAAGAGACGGCCTGCGGCGACGTTAGCAGCAATCATGCACTCTTCAATAATCTTATGAGCATCGTTGCGCTCGTAGGGCACAATCGCTTCGATCTTACGATCCGCGCCAAAGACGATTTTGGTCTCGACAGTGTCAAAGTCAATCGCGCCACGAGCAGTACGTTCGGCACGGAGCACTTTATATAGCCCATGCAGCGCTTCGAGCTGTTCAACCACATGTTGCTGTGCTGCGCGCTCTTCTTGGTCATGCTCAAGCAGAATAGCAGCCACTTGGTCATAGGTGAGCCGGGCATGACTTTGCATCACCCCTTCAAAAAAGCGCGAGCGGATGATCTGTCCCCGCTCATTGACAAGCATTTCCGCACACAGACAAAGTCTGTCCACATGCGGGTTTAGCGAGCACAGCCCATTGGACAGAATCTCTGGTAGCATGGGCACCACACGCCCCGGAAAGTACACGGAGGTGGCACGCTTTAAGCCTTCTTTATCCAGCGGTGAACCGACAGGGACATAGTGGGAAACATCCGCGATGGCCACGAGCAAACGGTAGCCTTTCGGGGTTTTCTCACAATACACCGCATCGTCAAGGTCTTTGGAATCAGCGCCATCAATGGTCACTAAAGGCAGATGACGTAAATCAACCCGGCCAATCTTGTCTTCATCGGCCACGGTATCTGTCATGCCCGCAATGGCGTCCAGCACCTCGGTTGGCCATTGATCAGGAATGCCGTGCGCGTGGATGGCAACATCTATCTCCATCCCCGGTGACATGTGATCACCCAGCACTTCCACTACCTTACCGACTGGCTTATGGCGCAGTGTGGGCTGCTCGATCAGAGCAACCCGAACGATCTGACCATCTTTAGCCCCATTCAGGCTATCCATGGGGATTAGCACATCCTGAGTTATGCGGGTGTTATCGGGAATTACAAAGGCAATACCCGCCTCGAGCACCACGCGACCAACCACTTCACGGTTGGCGCGCTCTAATACTTCAACCAGCGCCCCTTCCTTACGGCCACGGCGGTCGGTGCCTACAATCTGAACGATGGCGCGGTCACCGTGCAGCAATGCGCGCATCACCCGGGGGGAGAGGAAAATATCATCCCCGCCCTCATCGGGCACCAAAAACCCAAAACCATCCCGGTGGCCAATCACTCGACCCGGAACCAGTTCGGCTTTGGTTACCGGCACATACCCACCGCGTCGATTGCGGATCACCTGACCGTCACGCTCCATCGCTTTCATACGCCGACGCACCCCTTCGATGCGCTCTTCATCGCCGTCGTACCCCAAATAACTAATCAGGCGGTTTAACGTCATCGGGCCGTTATTGTCTGACAATATCTTTAAGAGAAATTCGCGGCTAGCAACCGGGTGATCGTATTTTTGCGCTTCGCTATCGGCGTTTGGATCTTTTGTATTTAGGTCGGTCATGGATACCTAGTCTTTAAATGACAGTTTTTTCGTGATTTATCTATCCGTCTATCATAAAGCAAACGCTGAAGAATACCGACTTTTGCCAATATACTTAGCAAATGAGCTCAAAAAAATCGTTTCAAATTGATACAAAGTTTCAACCAGCCGGCGACCAGCCCGAGGCCATCAAAACCTTGGTGACGGGCTTAAATGACGGACTGATGCATCAAACCCTGCTCGGGGTGACCGGTTCAGGCAAAACATTCACCATGGCCAATGTGATTAGCGAAGTACAGCGCCCGGCACTGGTGCTCGCCCCTAACAAAACGCTAGCAGCACAGCTTTATGGTGAGTTAAAAGGATTTTTTCCGAATAACGCGGTGGAATATTTTGTTTCTTATTACGACTACTACCAACCTGAGGCCTATGTGCCTGCGTCTGATACATTTATTGAGAAAGACGCTTCGGTCAATGAACACATCGAGCAGATGCGCCTTTCAGCAACCAAGGCGTTATTCGAACGCCGCGATGTCATCATCGTCGCCACGGTATCCTCGATTTACGGGCTGGGTGATCCACAATCTTATCTGCAGATGATTCTGCACTTAGTACGTGGCGAGCAAATCAGCCAGCGCCAAATTCTGCGACGATTAGCCGAGATGCAGTACACCCGCAATGACATGGAATTTCGGCGGGGCACCTATCGGGTCCGTGGTGATGTGATTGATATCCATCCAGCCGAATCAGATGATGAGGCGGTGCGCATTGAGCTATTCGATGATGAGGTAGAGCAGATCACCCTCTTTGATCCACTCACTGGGCAGATACGGCGGCGCGTTTCGCGTTACACCGTCTACCCCTCTTCGCACTATGTAACACCGCGTGAACAACTCTTGCAGGCAATCGAGCAGATCAAGCAAGAGTTGGATGACCAGCTAGCCCGATTTGAAGCGGATAACAAGCTGCTTGAAGCCCAACGACTCGCGCAACGCACCCGCTTTGACCTGGAGATGATTCAGGAACTTGGATACTGCAACGGGATTGAAAACTACTCCCGCTATCTATCGGGCCGGGCCGCGGGCGAGCCACCACCCTGCCTGTATGATTATCTGCCTGAGGACGCGCTGTTGATTATTGATGAGTCGCACGTCACCGTGCCTCAGATTGGCGGCATGTATAAGGGGGATCGTTCCCGCAAGGAGAATCTGGTCAACTTTGGCTTCCGGCTACCTTCCGCGCTTGACAACCGCCCGCTGAAATTCGAAGAATTTGAGCGGTTAATGCCGCAAACCATTTTTGTTTCGGCCACACCTGGGCCCTATGAAAATGAGCATTCCGACCAAATTGCCGAACAAGTGGTGCGCCCCACCGGCCTGATCGATCCAGAGATTGAGGTTCGGCCTATTGCCAGCCAGGTCGATGACCTGTTATCGGAGATAAAAGAACGTAGCCAAAAAAATCAACGGATACTGGTTACCGTATTAACCAAGCGCATGGCTGAAGATTTAACCGACTATCTGACCGAACATGACGTGCGGGTTCGTTATCTGCACTCCGACATTGATACCGTCGAGCGGGTAGAGATCATTCAGGATCTGCGCTTAGGCGAATTTGACGTGCTCGTGGGCATCAACCTTTTGCGCGAAGGCTTGGATATCCCTGAGGTGGCATTAATCGCGATTCTCGATGCTGATAAGCAAGGGTTTCTACGCTCTGAACGTTCATTGATTCAGACCATTGGCCGTGCGGCTCGCAATCTAGAAGGTAAAGCGATTTTATATGCCGACACCATCACCCCAGCGATGCGCAACGCGATCGATGAAACCGAACGCAGGCGTGCCAAGCAAATTGAGTACAACATGCGCCACGGCATCACCCCAAAAGGAATTGAAAAATCAGTAGAGGATATTCTTGAATCCGGTGAAGGTCGCATCCCCGGAAGTAAGCAAAAACGCCAAAAAACTAGCATCAGTGAAACAAAAACAAATACAGAATTATCAGCCAATCCGAAAAAGGCCGCTCAGCAAATTAAAGACCTTGAAAATAAAATGCATCAATATGCCCGGGACATGGAATTTGAAGCTGCTGCCGAAGTCCGTGACCAACTAATACGTCTTAAAGAACAATTTGCCAGACAGTAAAAAACCCGCCGATGTGGCGGGTAGTAAGGGGGGGGCGAGGGTATCAATTACCGTTGCATAAACCCGCCCATATTCATGGCACGCTCGCGCAATTGCTGTAATTCTCGCTGTTTCACTTCCAATTGAGCGAACAATTGCTCTGCGGAAGGATCAATATTGACCATCTCTTGGCGAACGTCGTCGCGCAGTTCTGCGGCCAACTGCTGAACCTGCTGGTCTTCAAAGGCTTGTTGTTGACGCATTTCAAATTCTTGCTGGCGTTCTTGGAAAGCTAGGATTTCTTCCTGTGACGGCTCGGCACCCGGCTGTTGATACTGCTCAACGGTTGCTTGCAGCTTATTAAATTCAGCCTCGGCATCGTAACCCCCGGAGCTCATCTTCTCGGTTATCGCGTTGCGCAGTTGCTCCCGCTTGGCATTGAGATCACTGTTTTGCTGATAAGCTTGCTCTTCCAAAGAGCCCAGTTGTTGCTGGGTTTGGTGCAGCTCTTGCTGGACTTGCTGGAATTCAGCGATCAACTGCTCCTGTTCCGGACTCATTTGCGGCTGAACCTGTTGCATCTGGGCACCACCACCTTGGCCGAAAGCCATCGCCTGACCAGCTGCGAACACACCAGTGGCAACAAGTGCGGCAGAAAGTGCGGTTTTGCGTACCGAATTGGACTTAAAGGACATATACACTCCTAATGGGTGAAAAAAAAGCAGCATTAACGATATTTCGTTTAATACCTTAATTGCTTCGGTGTGACTAATACACCCCACATGGGTTCAAAAAATTTCATGCACAAAAAAGCCGGCTCAAAGCCGGCTGAAGGTTAATGTTGATTACTGAGCCGTTTCAGCTTCAGGTTCTTCCTGGGCTGGCGCCGATTCGGCACGTTCAACGAACTCAATATAGGCCATTGGTGCGGCATCACCCGCTCGATAACCGCATTTCAAAATACGGACATAACCACCATTGCGCTCACTAAAGCGTGGGCCAAGCTCATTAAACAACCGGGCTACTGCAGCTTGATCGCCTAATTTTGCAAAAGCACGACGGCGAGCATGAACCGTATCTTGCTTAGCCAGTGTAATTAACGGCTCGATAACGCGACGCAATTCTTTAGCCTTGGGCACGGTGGTTTTAATTACCTCGTGCTCAATCAACGCCAGAGAAAGCGAACGCATTAACGCTTTACGCTGGCTGGAATTACGACCTAACTGACGTCCGGAATGACGGTGACGCATGTCAGATACTCCTGTAAATATTAAATTTTGGTTTCGGAAAGATTCTGCAGTTCAGCAGGCGGCCAGTTCTCGAGCTTTTGCCCCAGTGATAAACCTTTCTTTGCCAAAACATCTTTGATTTCGGTAAGTGATTTCTTGCCCAGGTTTGGCGTTTTTAATAGCTCAATTTCCGTACGCTGGATAAGATCGCCAATGTAATTAATATTTTCTGCTTTCAAGCAATTTGCAGAACGCACAGTCAATTCAAGGTCGTCTACCGGACGCAGTAAGATCGGATCAACGGCTGGTTGTTCTTCTTCAACCGGTTCGGCCTTCTCTGCTTTAAGATCAACCAATACAGAGAGCTGATCGACCAAAATTCCAGCAGCCTGGCGAATTGCATCCTCGGCTGAAATCGATCCATTAGTCTCGATATCGAGAACCAGTGAATCCAAATCAGTACGCTGTTCAACCCGTGCACGCTCAACATAGTAGGCAACACGACGCATTGGGGAAAACGATGCATCAACCAGCAGTTTGCCAACCGTGTTTTCGGTTTCTTCACGGCGAGCGCTTGCCGGAACATAACCCATACCACGCTCCACCTTAAAGGTCATGTTCAACTCAGCGCCTTCACGCAAGGTGGCAATAACATGATCCGGGTTGACAATCTCAACCGAATGATCAGCTTTGATATCCGCTGCCGTCACAGTGCATGAGCCGGTTTTTTTGATCGAAAGCGTAGCTTCATCACGGCCATGCAATATGACTGAAAGACCTTTCAGGTTCAGGAGAATCTCAAGGACATCCTCCTGAACGCCTTCAATGCAGCTGTATTCATGCAAAATGCCTTCAATCTCGGCCTCGGTAACCGAAACACCCGGAATAGATGACAGCAGAATACGACGCAACGCGTTGCCAATGGTATAACCAAAGCCACGCTCAAGTGGCTCGAGCACAACCCGCGCGTGGGTCTCGTCGGTTGCATCGACATCAACCAAACGCGGCTTGAGCAGTTCTGTGGAACCAAGTTGCATTCAACACCCCCGGATAGGATTACTTCGAGTAAAGCTCGACTACGAGTGATTCGTTAATCTCAGCAGGGAGATCTTCACGAACGGGCAGGGCCTTGAATGTGCCTTGCATTTTCTTGGAATCAACCGTCACCCAATGGACATCTTCACGCTGTGCAGCCAGTTCAAGGGCATCTTGAATGCGCTGTTGCTTTTTCGACTTCTCACGAACAGCAATCTCATCACCAGCACGCACTTGGTAAGACGGAATATTAACGACTTCACCATTAACAGTAATGCAGCGATGCGATACTAACTGACGTGCTTCTGCGCGGGTCGAGCCAAAGCCCATCCGGTAGACGACGTTATCGAGTCGGCATTCGAGCAGTTGAAGCAGGTTCTCACCGGTAGAACCTTTTAATTTAGCTGCTTTTTTATAGTAGTTACGGAACTGACGCTCTAGGACACCATAGGTGCGACGCAGTTTTTGTTTTTCACGTAACTGCAAACCATAGTCAGAGACTTTCTGGCGGCGATTAGCGCCGTGTTGACCGGGGGCGCGGTCAAGATGACATTTATCTTCCAGCGAGCGAACACCGGATTTCAAAAAAAGGTCAGTGCCTTCGCGGCGCGCTAACTTGCAGGTAGGACCAATATATCGAGCCATAATCTTGAGTTCTCCTTGAGAATAAGCGCGACTTAAACGCGACGTTTCTTAGGCGGACGGCATCCATTGTGCGGAATCGGCGTTACATCGGTAATGACACCGATTTTAAAACCGATAGCGTTTAATGCACGGATGGTTGACTCACGACCCGGCCCCGGGCCCTTTACTTCAACATCAACGTTTTTAACGCCGTATGCCTTCGCGGCCTCACCGGCTCGCTCGGCGGCAACCTGAGCTGCAAACGGGGTAGATTTACGCGAACCACGAAACCCCGAACCACCGGCAGTTGCCCAGCTTAACGTGTTGCCCTGACGATCAGTAATCGTAACAATCGTGTTGTTAAACGATGCGTGAATATGAGCCACGGCATCGGTTACTACGCGTTTAACCTTTTTACGGGTTGGAGTTGCTTTTGCCATTAATAGATTATCCTATTCGTTGCGAATATTAAGCCTGATTAACGCTTAACCAGGCGACGCGGACCTTTACGAGTCCGTGCATTAGTTTGTGTACGCTGGCCACGAACCGGCAAACCGCGACGGTGACGTAGGCCGCGATAGCAACCGAGATCCATCAAACGCTTGATGTTCATCGAGACTTCACGGCGCAAATCACCCTCAGTGGTGTATTTAGCTACCTCTGAACGCAGTGATTCGACCTCAGACTCACTGAGATCACGCACTTTACGATCAGTCGGTACGCCCGCGGCTTCACAAATTAATTTAGCAGTAGTCGGGCCGATACCATAAATAGACGTCAGACCAATTACCACATGTTTTTGAACGGGAATATTAATCCCTGCAATACGTGCCATCGTTTTTTTCACCCCAAAAAAGAGCGCAATAAGCTACCATATCGCGCTGTAATTAGCAAGTTATTTAAATCTTTAGCCTAAAGCCCATTCTTAAAGTGAGACTTTCTAACCAGACTGTCATATTGGTGCGAAACCAAATGCGATTGAACTTGGGACATGAAATCCATCAGCACAATCACGATAATCAGCAAGGAGGTACCGCCGAAGTAAAACGGAACGTTCCAATACAAAATGAGAAATTCAGGTAACAGGCAAACGGCGGTGATATATAT
>DRZW01000063.1 GCA_011380105.1 Halothiobacillaceae bacterium | reverse complement strand
GTGCTGGAGCCTGATAGCTATAAAACCATTTATACCTCCAGTACATTTCCAACAACCGCTTATGGCTATGTTTATAACCTGAAGCCCGAGCTGGCTGAAAAGGTTAAAGAAGCTTTCTTTACCTTCGATTGGGAGGGCAGCGCATTACAAGAAGAGTTTAAGAACTCTGGTGAGGCGCAGTTTATCCCGATCACATATAAAGAGCACTGGGAAGTAATCCGCACTGTCGATAAGGCAATGGGTGTGGAGTATAACTGCGACTAGATCAATAGTCTTTAAACTTTAGTCAACTTATCGAAGCTTAGAATCTTAGTTGCTATATCAAATTGCCTCTCAATGATGAGAGGCAATTGTTCTTTTAAGGTAAACACCATGCTTTCTGTTCACCAATTGACCAAATGCTACGCAACGGGCGATAAAGCCTTAACCAACGTTTCCTTAGAAATTCCAGCCGGTCAAGTAGCTGCACTTATTGGGCCCTCCGGTGCTGGTAAAAGTACGTTCATCCGCTGTATCAATCGTCTAGTAGAGCCGACCAGTGGCAAGGTCTTTTTGGGTGAGACTGAGCTGACAAAATTAAATCAAAGACAACTAAGACGTGAACGCCGTCGAATGGGGATGATCTTTCAAGAATATGCCCTTATCGATCGCCTAACAGTGATGGAGAATGTGCTATCGGGTTATCTTGGCTATACCGGCTTTTGGCGCAGTTATTTCCGACGCTATCCACAAGATGTAGTAAAGAAGGCGTTTGTATTACTAGAACGAGTGGGCTTGGAAAAATTTATTGATAAACGCGCTGATGCCTTATCAGGCGGTCAACGTCAACGCGTGGGTATTGCAAGGGCTTTGCTACAGAGTCCCGACATTTTGCTTGTCGATGAGCCTACCGCCAGTTTAGACCCTAAAACCTCTCGCCAAATTATGCGGTTGATTAAAGAGCTGTGTATCGAGCGAAAATTGGCAGCCATCATCAATATTCACGATGTGCAGTTAGCGCAGTTATTTGCCGATCGCATCATCGGATTGCGTGCGGGTGAGCTGGTGTTTGATGGGCTACCCGATGGGTTGGATGCAGATATGCTGACTCGGATTTATGGTGAGGAAGATTGGAATCGTTCTGTTCAATCCGATGAAGAATCGCCTGAATCCTCAAAGACAAAATCAAATTCGCATGATATTCATTCAGCGTTAAAGGGTACAAATGTATGAGTACATCAAACGATAGACTCAACCTTGCTGCCCAAGGGCAATGGCGCCGACTGCCCTTAATCCAAGATTGGCGTTATCGTTGGGCACTCATTAGTGCCGTGATTATCTACCTGATTCTGGCTGGTCTCAGTATCGAGGTCAATTGGGCTAGAGTGGCCGAGGGCGCATCCCGAGGGTTGGAGTTTATAAGTGCCTTCTTTCAGCCAGATTTCACTACGCGTTGGCGCGATATTCAGCAGGGGCTTCTAGAATCCTTGACCATGACATTAACCTCAACGGTGATTGGCATTATCTTGGCAATACCGGTGGGTGTTGGTGCTGCGCGTAATATTGCGCCGTTACCTATCTATCTTTTTTGTCGATCCATTATCGCCATCTCTCGAACGTTTCAAGAGATAATTATTGCAATTCTGTTTGTGGCCATGTTTGGTTTTGGCCCGTTGGCAGGAATGATCACCTTAGCCTTTGCCACCGTGGGTTTTATGGCGAAGCTGTTAGCAGAAGATATTGAAGATATCGATGAACGACAGGTTGAGGCGATACGCGCAACAGGCGCGAGTTGGTTGCAGATGATGAACTATGCCGTTCAGCCGCAGGTCATGCCGCGCTTAATCGGTTTGTCGTTTTATCGATTAGACATCAACTTTAGGGAATCTGCGGTCATTGGTATTGTCGGGGCCGGTGGTATCGGTGCTACCTTAAATACGGCACTGGCACGTTATGAGTACGATACAGCAGCTGCGGTTCTGTTGATTATCATCGGTATCGTCTTGATGGCCGAGTATTTATCCAGCTATATCCGTAAATGGGTGCAATAATGCCGCTACGTTTTTTGTCTGATGATAAGGATCTTTCGCAAGCACAATGGAAATTACGTACCACGCGTGAGCAGTGGCTAATCTGGTTAGGTTGGCTGTTCGGTGTGTCATTGTTCTTGCTGTGCTGGAAAGTCATCTCTGACAACACGATGTGGGTGTTTGTTCAGGATGCGCCCCAACAAGGTGCTGATTTAATCAGTCGAATGTGGCCGCCAGATTGGGCATACGCTAATCTGCTGTGGAAGGCGTTGTGGGACACTATTAACATCGCCACTTTGGGAACAGTGCTGGGTATTATGATGGCGTTTCCCTGCGCATTCCTAGCCGCACGCAACACCACCCCACATCCGATCCTTCGTAGTTTTGCCTTATTGATTATCGTGTCATCACGCTCCATTAACTCGTTGATCTGGGCGATGCTACTGGTCACCATCATCGGGCCTGGCATCTTGGCGGGTATTTTAGCGATTGCGCTGCGTTCGATCGGATTTATCGGCAAGCTATTGTATGAGGCAATAGAAGAGATTCACCCGACACCGGTCGAGGCGATCACAGCTACTGGTGCCAGTCGCATGCAGGTAATGAGTTATGCAGTTTTGCCGCAAGTGATGCCTGCCTTTGCTGGAATTAGTATTTATCGCTGGGATATTAATATTCGTGAATCAACAGTACTGGGATTGGTCGGAGCCGGTGGCATTGGATTGCAGTTAAATGCAGCGATTAATTCCTTAGCATGGGATCGGGTTAGCATCATATTTATTTTGATTTTTGCGACCGTTGTAGTATCGGAGTATATCTCGGCTAAAGTACGTAAAGCATTTATTTAAGGCTGTCCATTAAAATTTGGAGAAAATCCTGAATAACCCGATGTATTCAGCCAATCTTGCCGTGCCATGATAATGGCGACCAAATGTGGTTCAAGTTTTCTTGCAGACCACTGTGTTTCTCCGGCGGTGCTGCTGGGATTTAACCATTCGTCAATCTCGCCGGTCATTTTGCTGATGATCGGCTTTTGAATCGGCCTCAATCACCCGGGCTTTATCCTGATCCGAGCGGCGCACCACCTCACCTTCATAGACCCTACCCTGCTGCCCTGCTTTCTGCTGGGCCAATGCTTCCTGGATGCGTTTGCGCAGCCAGATGCCTATCGTTAAATCACGTAATATGGGCACAACCATCAGCAAACCGAGCAAGTCGGTAAGCAGCCCGGGTATCAACAGCATGACACCACCGAACCAGTTGCCCAGCAGGCCCATGCCATCGAGCTGTCCGGTTCCCCCTTGGCTAGCAGCTTCACGCCGGGCGCGGTTAATCGCTGAAGGCCCGGCAATTTTGATCAACCAGGCACCCCAGATACCGGTAGCAAAGATCCACAACACGGTAATCCAGAAACCGACCACGGAGGCCAGGCCAATTAAGGTAAATAGCTCCAGCAATGGTAGAAGCAGTAAAAATACAGCAGCCTTAGGCATAAATAATGTATTATCCGTTAGATATCTGTGGGTTATAAAGCAAATAATTTGCACGCAAAATTGGCTGTCAATTAGCCTCATAATGCTTAGCTTTAACCAATTGGCTAAAGGTATGCACTGAGCTAATGCTTGTAGCCTTGGGCGCGCTGACAACCGTAACCTTTATCAAGTTCCTGCATTGGCCATTCTGCGGGACTACCGATTCCGATTCAATCGAATTTTGCGGAACTAAAAAAGTCGGTCGATATTCTACCAGCGAGACATTACCACCGATCGGTCAGGAAATTTTTCAGGAGTGAACATGGTTGATCAAAGCACCGAGAAGCTTAACCTGATTGTCAGCACCGTAGATGATCAACAACAAGCACGAACGCTAATCGGCGCGTTGCTGGAAAAACGCCTAATTGCCTGTGGCAGTATTTCCGCTGCAATTGAGTCGCATTTTAACTGGCAGGGTTCACGCCAGCATGAAACTGAATATCAGTTATTTCTAAAAACAGTGCCCGAAAAAACCCCTGAACTGCTGCAAACTCTCGAGCGCATACATCCTTACGATTGCCCGGAAATTCTGCTATTTAGCCCTGATAGCAGCAAGGCTTACGCGCGATGGGCGCGTGAACAAACAGCCTAACCCCCTTATCTTTTGCCACCAACCACTGACTATATTATGTACAAGTTCGATCAATGCACAGGCCGAACAAACCCTCAGCGACTGTTTGCCAGCGTAATGCTGATGCTGCTGTTAGTCACGGTGTTCTCGCCGCGCGCAGCCCAAGCCGATCTTTTGTCCCCAGAGGAGGCCTTTAATGCCATCGCTCAGGTAAGCGGCGAGCAAATCGAGGTGCTGCTCACCCCGGCTGAGGGATATTATTTATATCAAGATCGGATTTCCCTTGAACCGGCCAACGCAGATGTCGTGCTGGGCAGCCCCGATTTCCCACCAGCGGTAATCACCGATGACCCAGTGTTCGGTGAAACGAAGGTGTTTCAGGAAGAGGTTCTTTTCAGCGTGCCGATCAATCATTCGCCCGGTGGCACACAGGTGGTTGAAATCCACTTCCAAGGCTGTTCTGAGGAACACGGGGTTTGTTATCCACCGCAAAGCACGACCGCCAAACTGGATTTACCTGCGGTTGGCGAGGTTTCTACCACCGCTGTTCAAAGCACTATCAGCGGCGTCTTAGGTGGTCTATTCGGCGGCAACAGCAGCGGTGAACCACTCGACCCTGAGGAGGCATTCGTACCGCATGTAGATTTCGCCAATGATCAAATTCGGGTTATTTTTGAAATCGCACCCGATTACTACCTGTATCAGGATCGGCTTTTAGCTGGCACCAACCCCGATTCAGTGAGCATCGAAGCCGCCGCTCTTCCTGCTGCGGTGGAAAAGAATGACCCCAGCTTCGGGTTGGTTCAGGTGTATTATGATCAAGTACAGATTCATCTCACCCCGCAAACCGATGAGCCCTTCGATCTGGTGCTTGGGTATCAGGGCTGCGCTGAAATGGGCCTTTGTTATCCGCCCATGGAGAAGAGCTATCGCATCGACCCGGCAGCACAAACCATTGAACCGATTGAAGATACGCAGGCTGAACTCACCCCGATGCTCGATTTGGCCGGTGGGCAAACCACCGATACCCCCGTGGCAATACAAAGTACTGAGCCCACCCCCGCGCAGGCCGACGTCTCACGGTCGCAAACTGATTTAATCGCCGATAGGCTGGCCTCGGATAATTTGTGGGTGATTGTTGGCTGGTTTTTAATAATCGGCCTGCTGCTGGCCTTCACGCCCTGCGTCTTCCCGATGATTCCGATTTTATCGGGCATTATTGCCGGTCAAGGCAAAAACATCACCCCACACAAAGCGTTCGTGCTCTCGCTGGTATATGTACTGGCAATGGCCATCACCTACACCATTGCCGGCGTATTAGCCGGTATCTTCGGTGCCAATCTGCAGGCGGCTTTCCAAAGCCCGTGGATTTTGGGCGCATTCGCAGCCATCTTCGTACTGCTAGCACTATCCATGTTCGGCTTCTACGAACTGCAACTGCCCTCTTCCATCCAGTCACGCATTATGAATGTTCAAAACCGCCAACAAGGCGGCACGCTTACTGGCGTGGCCGTGATGGGCTTTTTATCGGCCTTGATTGTCGGGCCCTGTATGGCGCCACCACTGGGCCGGTGCGTTGATTTACATTGGCCAGACCGGTGATGCCGTGCTCGGCGGGGCGGCTTTATTTGCCATGTCAATCGGCATGGGGCTACCGCTGATTCTCGTTGGCACCTTAGGGGGCAAATACTTGCCCAAAGCCGGCAATTGGATGAATGCGGTCAAAGCCGTCTTCGGGGTGCTGATGTTGGCGGTCGCCATCTGGATGATCGAGCGCGTGGTTCCGGCCAGCGTCAGCCAGATTTTATGGGCCGCCTTGTTAATCAGTTCGGCAATTTATATGGGCGCCCTTGACCCAATTCGCGAAGGCATTTCTAACTGGTTCCGGCTGTGGAAATCCATCGGTCTGATGCTGCTGATTTGGGGCGTGCTGTTGCTTATCGGCGTTGCTGCAGGCGCCAAAGGCACACCGTTGGCACCGCTTTTTGGATTGAATTTCGGTGGTGTCGGCCAGAGCACCGAACAAATCACCTTTGAGACGATTGAAAGTGAGCAGGAACTCGATGCACTGCTAGAGCAGGCAAAGGCCGCAGGCCAGCCGGTTATGCTGGATTTCTATGCTGACTGGTGTACCGATTGCGTTCGCATGGAACGTGAAACCTTCTTACAACCTCAGGTAGCCTCCGTGCTGCAGGATTTCAAACTGATTAAGGTGGATGTCACGGCGAATACAACTGAACACCGCGCATTGCTCAGCCGCTTTGATTTGTTCGGTCCGCCGGGCATAATTTTCTGGGATGCCAGCGGTGAGCCGATGCGCTCGCACTGGCTGGTGGGCTTTCAGCCAGCCGACCGCTTTGCAACGCACGTCCGTGAGGTAGCTAGCCGGTAAATACCATTAAGGCAGGAGCAGCGCATTACGCTCATGTTATGGTTTTTTTTTGGACATTTAGACCTGATACCGGCAAAATACCCGCATTTGGTTGCAGATCGCACGCTTGTTTAAGCAGATCGTGCTTTTTCTTCTGGCAAAAATCATCCTGACGCGGTAGTTGCATGCTGAAAATTCAAATCATCCACGGCCCGAATTTAAATCGTCTCGGCCAGCGTGAACCGGAAAATTACGGCCACACGACGCTGGCCGACTTAACCAAGAGACTCGATCAGCTTGCGGAAAGACTTGACATCACGCTCAATCATTATCAGAGCAATCATGAAGGCCAGATTATCGACTGCATTCATCAATGCACCGATGACGACACCGCCGGTTTGATCATTAACCCCGCTGCTTTTACGCACACCAGTGTGGCCATCCGTGATGCACTGGCCGCAAGCGATATCCCCTTTATTGAAGTGCATATCTCAAATGTATATGCCCGCGAGCCGTTCCGCGCCCATTCCTACATTTCTGATCTTGCCAGCGGCAGTATTGTCGGCATGGGTGTTTTCGGCTACGAATTGGCATTGCTGGGGTTGACCGAACAGTTAGGCCACCGGCGCGAGCATTTACTGCTCGGCCATGCCAAGCCCGAAGAACATTAACCTAATTCTTACCGAGAATCTGACATGGATATTCGCAAAGTAAAAAAATTAATCGAACTGCTGGAAGACTCCGGTGTTGCCGAAATTGAGATCCACGAGGGCGAGGAATCCGTTCGCATCTCACGCAACGTGCCCGCCAGCGCGGCACTACAGCCCATGCAACCAGCAACACAACCAGCGCCTGTCGATCAGCAGCCTGCCCCGACTACAACAGAGGGCGGCACCCCGGTCGAATCCAAGCCTAGCGGGCAGGAAATCATCGCACCGATGGTGGGCACGTTTTATCGCTCGCCCTCACCCACCGCCAGCCCATTTGTCGATGTGGGCAGCGAAGTCAAACCCGGTGATACCTTATGCATTATCGAGGCGATGAAAATGTTTAACCAAATTGAAGCTGAGATCAGTGGCACGATTAAAGCCATCCTGGTCGAAAATGGCCAACCGGTCGAATTCGGTCAGCCGATGTTTATCATCGAATAACCCAGCCCAATACCGGGTCTACTTATTTTTATGCGCCTGGAATCTGATCTGAAAGCCACCTGAATAATCAGGTATCGTTAAGGGAGTCTTTGATGCTCAATAAGGTTTTGATCGCCAACCGTGGCGAAATTGCGCTACGGATTCTGCGCGCCTGTCGCGAACTGGATATCGGCACAGTAGCGGTGCATTCCACAGCTGACCGGGAGCTAAAACACGTCCGCCTAGCTGATGAATCAGTCTGCATTGGCGGGCCGCGTTCCAACGAGTCCTATCTGAATATTCCGGCTATTATCTCTGCCGCCGAGCTAACCGATGCCTCAGCCATCCACCCGGGTTATGGCTTTTTATCCGAAAATGCCGATTTCGCCGAACGGGTAGAACATTCCGGTTTTATCTTCGTTGGTCCCACCGCCGAGTCCATCCGCATGATGGGCGATAAAGTCACCGCCAAAGAAGTCATGCGCGAGGCTAAAGTGCCTTGCGTACCCGGCTCGGAGGGCGCCTTGGGTAATGACCCTGAAGAAAACAAGCGCCTAGCCGCTGAGATTGGCTACCCGGTGATTATTAAAGCCTCCGGTGGCGGTGGTGGCCGTGGGATGCGAGTGGTGCACACCGAAGCTCATCTGGCGCATGCCATCGAGATGACACAAACCGAGGCCAAAGCCGCCTTCGGTAACGCCGAGGTGTACATGGAAAAGTACCTCGAAAAACCTCGGCATATTGAAATCCAAGTCATTTCAGACGGGCAAGGTAATGCCATTCACTTAGGTGAGCGTGACTGCTCCATGCAGCGACGCCACCAGAAGATCATTGAAGAGGCACCGGCTCCTGGCATTACGCAGCAACAGCGCGACGAAATCGGTGCAGTCTGCGTGGCTGCCTGCAAACGGATGAATTATCGTGGTGTCGGCACCTTCGAATTCCTATACGAGAATGGGAATTTTTACTTCATTGAAATGAACACCCGGCTACAGGTCGAACATCCGGTGACCGAAATGATTACCGGCATTGATCTGGTTAAAGAACAATTGCGGATCGCCGCCGGCGAACCGCTGACTTTAACCCAAGATGATATTGAGTTTCGCGGCCATGCCGTCGAATGTCGCATTAACGCCGAGGACCCAGTCACCTTTGTCCCCAGCCCCGGCAAGGTCACCAGTGTGCACTTCCCTGGCGGGCTGGGCGTGCGGGTTGACTCGCACCTGTATAACGGCTATGTCGTGCCGCCCTACTATGATTCTATGATCGGAAAATTGATTACCCACGCAGGCAATCGAGAGGCAGCTATTCGCCGTATGCGCGGCGCACTGGAAGAAATGGCCATTGAAGGCATTAAAACCAACATTCCACTCCAACTAGATTTAATGCAGGATCAAGGATTTATGAACGGCTGCGTGGATATTCACTTCCTGCACAAGCGCCTGGGCCTTACATAAATGAGCCAGCCGACTTGGCAGCAACTGTGGCTGGACGTGCCCGCTGCTGCAGCCCCGCGCTGCGAGGCAGCCCTCGAGAAGGCCGGCGCCCTATCGGTCACCATGACCGAGCTGGGGGATCAACCCGTACTCGAACCCCGCCCCGGTGAGAAACCACTCTGGGATCTAACCCGAGTTACCGGTCTGTTTACCGCCGATATTAGCCCCGATACCCTGTTTGCTCGTCTTTCTCCGGACTTAGAACCAGCCTGGCTAGAGAAATTAGGTCACAACTATCTGGAAGACGAAGACTGGGTGCGTAAAACCCAAGCTGATTTTAGTGCCGAAAAACTCGGCCAGCGCAGTTGGGTAATACCGGCTTGGGAAGAAACCCCGGCTGGCTTTGGGCACGATGACATTGCCATCCGCATCGACCCTGGTCTGGCATTCGGCACCGGCAAACACGAAACGACCCGGCTGTGTTTACAGTGGCTGGAAGACCATACCCAACCCGGACAACACTGGCTGGACTATGGCTGCGGCTCTGGCGTACTGGCCATCGCCGCTTTAAAATTCGGTGCACAGAAAGCAACCGGAGTGGATATTGACCCCCAAGCGCTCAAGGCAACACGAAATAACGCGGGCCTAAATAGCCTCGATGAACAAAAGCTGACCTGCTTTTTACCTGAACAGACACCGAAACAGCTTTATGATGGCTTGGTTGCCAATATCCTCGCCCCGATACTGATTGAACTGGCAGAACAACTGACCGCACAATTAAAACCCGGCGCCCGCTTTGCCCTATCCGGCGTGCTCCGGGAACAAGCCGAAGCCGTGGCAGCTGCCTGGTGCGCCGCAGGCTGCCAGATTGAAGCCTTTGAGTATCTAAACGACTGGGCTTTGATTAGCGGATTTAAGCCTACCTAACATATCGCAGCAGGAGCTTAGGTTAATCTGGGCGACCTAACTAATTGCACATGCGCGCAGGAAACCCTCGCACCCACGGGGGTGCAAGCAAACTGCGTTGGGGTTTGATTGAATTTGAAATGCGCACAACGCCCCATTGATGCAGCTTAATAACCCAGCCGTCGCCTATCCTGAGGTTCCACTAGCGAGCAGCGCAATTCACCTCTCAAAAAACGCTTTGCGGCAAATGCCTGGCGCAAACCACGACGAAAATCTGCCTGCGTTCCCAGCACCCGAGCGCAATAATCATCACCGAGGCGGTCGTGTTCTGAGTGACAAATGCTGACAGCGATACCGTCAAACGCCGCCACGCCAGTCTCGCTATAACGTATACGATCACCATGATAAGCCTGAATGCCAAACGACACCGGCATGTCGATCACCACATCAAAGCCGGTGGGTTCAATCTCCCGCCAGGATGAGCCGACACGCAATTCACCGGAAACGATAATACACTGGACACGCTCGCCATAACCCGCCTGTGCGCGCCGTTTAGCTAATAATTGCGCTTCATAAACCGCCTCAGCCTCACGGGCACGGGCCTCAGCGGCGCGCATTTCGGCTCGTTCACGGTCTAATTCGCCTGTTTTTCCAGTGCAACAAGACGTTGCTCTACACTCATGGCCATCCAAGTGTCTTTATCAATACCCAGCGGGTAGCTAGCGCATCCTGCTAAAAACAAGGCCAACACTAAACCGGTCAGCGTTTTACCGACATTGTTTGTATACATTCACCCACCGTACCCGAACCGCTTTCAACAGACGAAATAACGCCCGTTTTGTGAAATTTTAATTACAGCTAAAGGCGTTTGCCGCCAAGCTTAGCAATCAATTTACTGTAATTAGCTCTATCAATGCCAACGTTATTTAGTCGACCCTGAATAATCCTCTCGAAATCGATACTCCGTCAATTGGCTAGCTGAAACGGGTGGTGACTTTAGGTGGCTGACTGGCCCAGCAAGGGGTCGATCAGCCCCAATAGCAGCGATATCCGCAGCTGGCCGCCCCGGAGTCGGGCGTAAGAATAGATCGGCCAGAGCAGGTTGTAGCCAGCGGCCGCCAGAACCATCTTCAGAGAATCAGTGAGTTGGCCCTTGAGGTCTTTGACCGCCGAGACGGTCTGCGCCAACAGCTCCTCGACTCCAGCCCCGCCGAGACGCTTGCGGTAGCGTGTCAGCAAGGACGGATCGCAAAGCAGGCGAGTCTGGAAGAACACCTCGCCGCAAAAGTACTGCCAGTAAGGGTTTTCCATCCAGCGCTGGACGACCGCCTCGTTGGACAGGTCGTAGGCGCACTAAAGCACAACAACCCGAGCATCAGACGAGCCGGCAAGGGACGACGGCCGGCAGCGACTTGCCGACCGCGTCTGCCAAGGCATCGCCTCACCCACCCGGACCGGTGGATGACTCATATCGATCATTTCGTCCAGCCGAGAGCGGAACAGATCTTGTTCTCAGCTACGTGCCGGATCGTCAGCGGGTGCTTGCTGAATTCTAGCCATGGGAAATCGTTCGTTTTTGCAAGGAAACAGCCCTGATGATTGTATTTTCTTGCAATTTATCAAGGCTAAATCCACCGTATTACCAAGAAAAGTCAGTGGGTTACGAATTTTTCGGAGCCGACTAAGTAAATTTTCGCCACAATATAAAAACCCCGGTTTACATTTACCGGGGTTTTTTTAGTCTTGAGGATTAGGACAGATTAAAACGCTATCGACATATTAAGCTGAGCGTTGCGCCCTTGACT
>DRZW01000065.1 GCA_011380105.1 Halothiobacillaceae bacterium | reverse complement strand
GTTGCTGCATGAATGATTCACATTTTGCTAACTTAGGGTTAAGAAAGCGACTGGATATATACCAATGCCTTAGCCTTAAGGCCACAGGTAATCATCAAGTCGGCTATACACACACTAGAATAACCGACCTGACACCGTTGTGACCAATCGGGATACAAAACTACCCGAGTCCCCCAACGTAACAGAGCTCAGCAAATAAACGAGAAAAACAAAACCGACACCGATCTGAGCGATCAACACGCCAGAAAAACCATCGATGTCCTGCGTGAGGGGGGTTAATAGCTGCAAGATGCATCAACGCGCGGGTCGCGCAACCCAATTTCCGTCATCCTCTAGCCAATGCGGTTTGCGAGGATCTGCATGACGCCTTTGAGGTACGCTAGCGCCATTGCGCGATACTAGGCGCTAATAGCGCGGTGAGACGGGTGAAAAACGGCTCACTCTAGCCATCCGTACCGATCTGACCTTAGAGCAAATTCAAGAAGAAGCCAAACGGCACCGCGGCTGCAAATGGGCTACCGGTCATGTAACCAGCCCCTAGCGCTTAGCCTGTGTTAATTGTAAGTAAATCTTTTAAACCACCAGCATTAACTCCCACTGCCGCGCTGACCATAATGCGGTGGGCATTATTTTACTGCCAGCCTGATATTAGGTTAACGCAAAAACCGGTTGCGCAACCCGATTGCTGTATTGGGAAGTTAAAAAACCACCAATCTCCGATAACCACAAGCCAAGCGCGCACGTCGTAATCACGCTAATTCACTGCATAGATTGTAATTACCCACCTATCCTGAGCTTGTCGGCATCAAGCAACCACCAAGGGAACTCATGCCCACAAGCGAAGATCAAGCTCATATCGGACAGGCCATCAACACCCTGGGCATTTTTACTCGGGTAATGTATCGGCTGATATAAAGTGCCCAACGCCCGGTTAGGAGGCTCGCTAAATACGTCGGCGCACCTTCACCACCGATTTATCATCCATCACAGGATAGCACTCAAAGCCACTGCGTTCTGCCAAGGCAAGCATAGCGTGGTTTTCAGCCAGCACCTCACCTTCAAGTTCCCGGATACCCCGTCTGCGAGCGGAGGTGATGAGCGTTTCTAATAGCTCACCGCCCAGACCTTGGCCTTGCCAATCATCGGCCACCACCAAGGCAAATTCAGCTGTGATGCCATCAGGCTGGACGATATAGCGCGCCACGCCTACCTCACGCTCGCCCTGAGCGCCGTCAGTCATGGCCACAAAGGCCATTTCCCGGTCGTAGTCAATCTGGGTAAAACGCACCAGCATTTGCGGGCTGAGCTCGGCAATCGGGCGCATAAAGCGGAAATAGCGGCTTTGATCAGAAAGATTACGCACAAAGGTTTGTTCAGCTTCGGCATCTTCCGGGCGGATGGGTCGAATTTTCACCAACCGGCCATTGGCCGCCACCCAGGTTCGCGCTAAATGTGCCGGATAGGGGTGAATCGCCAGATGGGCATAACGCTCAGCACCGCGGCGAACCCGCGCTAAGGTAATGCGCGCATCGACGGCCATGACCTGCTTGTCATCAGCAAACAGCGGATTGATATCCAGTCCATCAATCTCTGGCAATTCACAGGCCATTTCCGAGACCCGCAGCAAGACGGCAACAATGGCTTTTTTGTTGACCGCCGGCATCCCGCGGAAGGCATTGAGTGCGCGGGAAACCCGGGTCTGCTCGATCATCCGTTCGATAATTACTTCATTAAGTGGCGGCAATGCCAGTGCTCGGTCAGCAAGGATTTCCACCTGTGTGCCGCCCATACCAAAGGTAATCACTGGACCGAATACCGGATCACGCATAATGCCTACCAACAGTTCGCGCACATTGTGGTGATCGCTCATGTGCTCGACGGTTACTCCATCGATACGGGTATCGGGGTATTTACGCCGGAACTGCTCGAGCATTTCAGCAGCCTGCATCCGCACCGACTGCACACTGCGAATGTTTAACCGCACCCCACCAGAATCACTTTTGTGGGTCAGATCGGGCGCGGAAATCTTCAGCGCAACCGGGAAACCCAAGGTCTCGGCAGCTAGCATGGCATCGTTGGGGGTGCGTGCTAGCATGCTGGGATTGGTGGGAATGCGAAATGCCGCCAGAATTGCTTTAGACTCACGCATGTCTAAAGTGCTGCGCCCCTCGGCCCGCGCTGCTTCAATAATCAACCGCGCGCCTTCTACATCCGCGGTTTGCTCTTCGGCAATCGCCGAGGGGGTTTGCATTAGCAGGGCTTGATTACGCCGGTGCGCCATTAGGGCAGCGATGGCCTCCACGGCTGATTCCGGGGCTCGAAAATGAGGAATGCCAGCCTGATCAAAGGCTTCACGCGCGCTTTTTACCAAGGTGTCACCCAACCAACAGGCCATTACCGGCTTATGGTTCTTCTTAGCCACCTCAATGACTTGCTCTGCACAACCTAAGGGGTCGGTCATAGCCTGGGGGGTGAGGATGACGATCGCAGCGGCAACATTTTTATCTTTTAGCGCCACATCCAGCGATTGGTGATAGCGTTGCGGGTCGGCATCGCCAAGAATATCGACAGGATTATCATGCGACCAATGCGCGGGCAATACTTCATTGAGACCGGCTAGAGTTTTTTCATCCAACCTGCTCAATGGCACATTTAAATCCTCCGCCCGATCCACCGCCATCACCCCCGGACCGCCCCCGTTGGTTAACACCAGCAACGAGCCAGTCTTTTGTCGCAGCCCCAGCGAGAGAATCTGCGCTGCGGCAAACAGTTGGGTGACATTTTCCACCCGCACCACCCCGGCGCGCTCTAAGGCGGCATTGAAGACATCATCACTACCGATTAACGCACCGGTGTGGGTCGTCGCTGCTTTGGAGCTTTTGGTATGCCGGGCCGATTTAAGCACGATAACCGGCTTAACCCGAGCCGCCGCCCGCAAACCCGAGAGAAAGCGCCGCGCATCGCGCACACCCTCAATATAAAGAAGAATGCCGTGGGTCTTGCCGTCCAAGGCGAGATAATCCAGCAATTCTCCAAAATCAATGTCTGCCGCATCCCCGGAAGAGGCTATCGCGGAAAAACCCACCTCGCGGCCTTCTGCCCAATCGAGCACAGCCGTACATAAAGCACCGGACTGAGAGACCAATGCCAGATGCCCCTCGCGGGCCTGGTTGCGGCTGAAGGTGGCATTTAAACCCAATGACGGTCGCATCAACCCCAAGCAATTAGGCCCTAAAATCCGGATACCAAAGTGCTGGGCAGTATCGAGCATATCCTTTTGCAAGCGTTTGCCCTGCTCACCCGATTCGGCAAAACCCGCCGATAAAACCACCGCACCGCGAACACCCATCTCACCGCATTCGCGGATAATACCCGGCACACTCGGCGCTGGTGTGGCGATGACCGCCAAATCCACCGGGATGCCATAGGCTTTCAGGCTGGGATAACAAGTGTGCTCTTCGATGACCTCATACTTAGGGTTAATTGGCACGATGGTACCGCTATAACCTGCGGTGAGCAGATTGCGAAACACCATAGTGCCAACCCGACCTTCGCGCGTGCTGGCTCCGTAAACGGCAATACGCTCAGGATTAAATAATCGTTCGAGGACATGTGCACCCATTTGTTCACTCCTATTGCTCAATCGTGGGGTTAGCGCGCATACTTTATTCGAGCATAACCCATTTAGGTGTAGGCAAAATGAACGTCGCTATTTTTTCTCACCCGGATTGCTTAGAGCATAAAAATGGATCATTACATCCCGATCAACCCGGTCGGATTAATGCCATTTTTGATCAGTTGATTGCCTCAGGCATTGATCCGTTTCTGGTTCATCAGCAAGCACCCTATGCCGATGATGAGGCGGTGACACGAGCACACTGCCCGCATTATCTCGACGCGCTGCGCACCAATATACCCACAGAGGGCATAGTCCCCCTCGATGGCGACACAGCACTTAGCCCCGGTTCGCTGGATGCAGCACTGCGCGCGGCCGGTGCCGGTGTGGCCGGCGTGGATTGGGTCATGCAAGGAGAAAACCGCGCAGCCTTTGGCGCTGTGCGTCCCCCGGGGCACCATGCTGGACCTGACCAGCCTGCTGGTTTTTGTTTGCTTAATAACATCGCCATCGCCGCCCGTCACGCCCAAGCTGTGCATCAGATTAAGCGTATCGCCATTATTGATTTTGACGTCCACCACGGCGATGGCACTGAAGCCATTGTCGGTGGTGATGAACAAATTTTGTTCTGCTCTGTATTCCAGCACCCCTTCTACCCGTTTACCGGTGCAGAAGAGCCCTGCACCAACTGTCTCCCCGTTCCTCTGCCTGCGGCAACCCGCGGTTCACAGTGGCGCGAGGCTATCAAGGCTGCCTGGTTTGCCAAGCTCGCTGAATTTGCCCCGCAATTAATTTTGATCTCTGCCGGGTTTGATGGCCATTTGGAGGATGATATGGGGCAGTTGGGGCTAATTGAGGATGACTACGTTTGGCTAACCGAACAGCTGCGTAATCAAGCGCTTAAATCAGCAAACGGACGCATGGTTTCGCTATTAGAGGGGGGCTATCACCCCGGTGCGCTGGGTCGTTCAGTCACCGCGCATTTAAAATGCCTGCTGGCGATTTAAGCCGAAAAAAATCACGATTTTTGCCATTGGTAGCAACGCATCTTTTTTGCAGTTTTTTGCCAGTAATACCCAGTGCTTCAGCGGTTTTACGGGTTTTGCCGTCATTCGCGGCTAAGAGCTGTTCTATAAATACCCGTTACTGGCGTTGCAGCAAGCCGATCTAACCTTTTCCATCTAGGGCTCGGTGCGTATCAATTTCACCAAAGTGAATAATAATGTTTAGCCAGCTGCAATATTGAATTCAATGTCACCGCCCTACCGGACAATTAATTCTCCCCGCATAAGGCAAAACTGGCTGGAGGATACTAAGATGAACTGCATTCAGTCCGTAACGCGCTACTGGCGTGAATCAATTTTTCTATTACGGTCTGATCCGTTAATATCGCCCGCCCAAATTTAAGTAAGGTCATAAATTGATGAGCTTCCCCAAGCGGCGTTTTACTATTCAACTGTTTCGCTTTATCGCCCCGATAGCTGTACTCGCGCTCGCGGTGCTCATTTTTATCTATCTGATTAAAACCCGCCCAGAGCCGCCACCAGCCCAACCGGAACAGCGAAGCTGGAAGGTCGAGCAGGTTATTGTCACACCGCAATCACTCGCACCCAGGCTGACTGCATACGGTGAGGTGATAGCAGGTGACGCCATCACCTTCCGCGCCCCGATAGCCGGGGTAATCGCCAGCCGCCCAGCTCAAGATGGTGCCCGAGTATCAAAAGGGGCCCTGCTATTGGCTATGGATGAGCAGGATTTCAAACCTGCGCTGGAGCGCAGCCAAGCGCGTGTCGATGAGCTTGAAGCCCAGCTTAGAACCTTGCAGATCGAGCATGCTCAAGACCAAGAAGCCTTAAGCTTGGAGCAAGCGATTGTGACTAATGCCGAAAACACCCTGCAACGTAATCTCTCACTTTTAGAGCGCAAACTCGCCTCTGATAGTGATGTAGAAACAGCACGGGATGCACTCACCCAAGCCCGTTTGGCACTGAGTAATCGTCAACAACGTATTAACAGCTATGAATCCCGCAAGCAGGCGTTACAGGCCCAGATTAAAACCGCCTATGCCGACTTAGAAAGCGCCCAGCGGGATGCCCGACGAGCTGTGATTCATGCCCCGGGTGATGGGGTGGTGTGTTCAGTCTCGGTGGCTGCTGGTGATCGGGTAAACACGAATGATGAATTACTGCGCTTTTACCAGCCTGAATACTTAGAACTACGCGCCACCCTACCTAGTCGGTTTGCTGATGAGTTACGCTGTGCACTTGAAGCTGATCAACCGGTGCGCGCACAAATTCAGACCAGCACGTCACCACAAAACTTGCGTTTAGAGCGCATTGCCGGGCAAGCTCGTGGCGAAGGGATAACAGGTATCTTCCGGTTTGAAGAAATGCCCGATAATCGACCGGGGGAAATTCATAGCATCGAGATCATTCGCCCGCCGGTAGATGAGGTAATCGCGCTCCCTTATTCAGCGATTTATGGCAATAACATTATTTATCGCATTAACGAAGATAAGCTGCTTGAACGCATTAACGTTGAGGTATTGGGTAGCTATCCGTTTGAAAACGAACGGGGCGTGCTGGTGCGTGGCGATGATTTAAACCCCGGCGATGCCATCGCCATCACCCACCTGCCCAATGCCATTGATGGCTTAGCAGTAGAACCGCTGAATGAAGACACCCCCGCTGCCACAGCGCCGCTTGAGGTTACACCATGAGCCCGGCGTCGAAATCAGATCAGACCCAAAACGAGCAGCCCACCAGCCTGCTAGGCCGCTTTGCCAAGCACCGAGTGGCCCCACATGTCATTATGCTGCTGATGGTACTGGTTGGGATTTTCGCAATTACGCGAATGAACGTGCAGTTTTTCCCCAACTACGCACCGGATATCGTCACCGTCTCGGTGACCTGGAGCGGTGCTTCGGCTGAAGATGTTGAACGCAGCATTACCGACCCGCTCGAAGAACGGCTGCGTTCGGTGCCGAATGTAAAAAACATCACATCCACCTCGGCTCAGAGCATCGCCTCGATTCAGGTGGAATTTGCAGAAAATACCGATCCGATTGCCGCATTAGATGATGTCCGCGAGCGGGTCGATACCTTCCGCAATCTACCAGCCGATGCTGAAACACCACAGGTCAGCCGCATTGCCCGGTTCGACCCGGTAGGCAATGTACTGATTTATGGCGATTTTGAACGCGATGCCATGCGCGAGTGGATTGACCAGTTCAAACGCGAGCTGCTCATTGCCGGCATTGATGACGTCAATGTCATCGGCCTACCCGAGCGCCAGATCAGCATTGAAATCAAACCGGATAAACTTGCCCAGATTGGGCTTTCTATAGATGAATTGGGCGAGATTATTAGCGCCCAATCCCAGGATCTGCCCGCCGGGCAGTTCGGTGCGTTGGACGGTGGTCGTGAATTGCGCGCAGTTGAACAGGGACGGGATATCCACGATTTTGCCAATATGACGGTGATCAGCGATGCCCAGACCAACATTCTGTTAGGCGATATTGCCAATATCGTTTGGGCTGATCGCAACAACGAAACCCTTATTACCTACAATGGTCAACCCGCCGTCGAGTTGAGTCTGCGGCGTTCGGAAGACGGTGACACCATTCAATCGGCACGAATACTCAACCAGTGGGTGGAAGAAATCCGCCCAACCCTGCCGCAAGGTTTAGAAATCAAGCTCTATGACCAGTCCTGGGAGCTGTTACGTGACCGGATCAACCTGTTGATCAGCAACGGGGTCAGCGGGTTGGTGCTGGTACTGTTGCTGTTATATTTATTTTTGCCCGGACGGGTCGCATTCTGGGTCGCGATGGGTATTCCGGCAGCATTTATGGCCGCACTGGGGATTTTGTGGCTTGCCGGTGGCAGTCTGAATATCATCTCCCTTTTCGCCCTGATTATGGCTTTAGGGGTGATCGTGGACGATGCCATTGTGGTGGGCGAAAACGCCGATGCCCGCAGGCGTGATGGTGCCACGCCGTTTATCGCCGCACAAGGCGCGGTACATCGCATGTTCTGGCCAGTTATGGCCTCCTCAATGACCACCGTGGCCGCATTTATGCCGCTTTTGGTGGTCGGTGGAATTATAGGCAATATTCTCGGCGATATTCCCTTTGTGATGATCTGTGTGATTCTGGCCTCACTGGTGGAAAGCTTACTGGTACTGCCAGGACATTTGCGGATGGCCTTTGCCCAGCAAGACCGTAAGGCGCAATCTGTCGTTCGCAACAATGGCATTAAAGCCCGCTTTGAACGCGGTTTTGAATGGTTTAAAGAACACCCATTCCGCCGTGCTGCGCGCTGGTCGATCACCCATCGGGGGGTTACGCTGGCCGCTGCTGTCGGCTCTTTGTTCATTGCCGTAGGCTTGATTGCGGGCGGGCGGATTGGATTCACCTTCTTCCCGGCACCCGAACCGCAGATGCTCTATGTCAATGCCACCTTCGTGGCCGGCACCGATCGTAATACTGTAGCGACGTTTCTCAAGTCTGTTGAAGAGGCAATTGACGCTACTGAAAAACAGCTGGATGCAAAACTAGTCAACACCGCCGTGGTGCGCTTAGGTTCCACGGTAGGAGAAGATGGTTCAGCTGCAAAAGGTGACCAGCTCGGTTCACTTAAACTCGAATTAACACCGCCTGACGAGCGCGATATCCGCAATACCGAATTTATCAGCACCTTGCGTGAACATATTGACCTTCCCCCCGGTTTAGAGAGCTTTTCGATTACCGAACGCCAATCCGGCCCGCCGGGAGCAGATTTCACCGTGCGCTTTACCGGCGGCTCGGCTGAAACCCTAAAAGCCGCCGCGCTGGAGTTGACCACCGCACTTGAAAACTTTACCGGTGTGCTGGATGTGACCGACGACCTCCCCTATGGGCGCGAACAGATCACTTATAAAGTCAATCATTTCGGTCAGTCACTCGGGCTGAATACCAGCAATGTCGGCAACCAGTTGCGCGCGGCTTTCGATGGGGATTTAGTCCAGATCTTCCAGTCTGGTGCCGATGAAGTGGAGGTACGGGCACTGCTACCACAAATGTCCCGTGACCGGATTGCCGTGCTGCGTGATTTAACCATCCGCACACCCGACGGGCGCACAGTGCTGCTTGACCAAGTAGTGGACTTTTCAGCCCAGCGCGGCTTTGAAGCCATTCGCCATGCCAATGCCGAACGCGCTGTGCAGGTAATGGCCGAACTGGACAGCGAGCTGACCTCGGCAGGCAACCTCGCCACTGCACTAGAACGCCGTGCCCTACCAGCATTAGCCGAACGCTATGACATTAATTACAGCTTTGAAGGTCTGCAAGCCGACCAACGCGACACCATGAATGATATGCGTTTTGGTCTGTTTATTGGCTTGGCATTGATGTATTTCTTGCTGGTTTGGGTATTTGCCGCCTGGACTACGCCGTTTATCGTTATGGCCATTATTCCCTTTGGGCTGGTTGGTGCAATTTTAGGCCACTGGGTGATGAATATTGATCTCACCATTCTCTCCCTATTCGGCTTATTTGGACTAGCCGGGATTGTGGTCAACAACGCCATTATTCTGGTGGCGTTCTATCAGTCCCAGCTTGAAAACGGTTTAGCGCCTCAGCAAGCCTTAGAACAGGCCGTCACACAACGACTGCGTGCGGTCTTGCTGACCTCCCTAACAACCATCAGCGGGCTTACCCCATTGTTATTCGAAACCTCATTTCAAGCCCAGTTCTTAATCCCCATGGCCACCTCCATTGCCTTTGGTCTGGGTTATTCAACCCTGCTGGTGTTATTTGTCATCCCGGCACTGCTATCACTGCGTGAATCCTTGCGTGGCCGATTTGTAAACAGTGGTTCTGCCAACCCCGCCTGAGAATAGGCGGATGCAAAATTTCCCGCAGGTGTCGGTAGACCGCCTGTAGTGCTGTGGTTTTTGGTCACCTAAGCGCTTTTGGATCCATCAGAAAAACTTAATTTTTTTATCTAAGCTCTTGGAAGACTGATTTAAGCAATCCAACCATGCCCCATTCAGCCACAGCCAAAACATCCAATTCACACAACCCATCCCCTACCGTGAATGTGATTTGGTGGGTACAACCCGACAGCCTGCGCCTAGATGATCAACCTGGGTTACAACAGCTAGATCCAAACGCGAATTTACTGGTGGTCTTTTGTTATCCAGTATTAACCGACTGGTTGGATGTCGGCTTTAGCCGCAGAAGCCAAAAGCGTATCGATTTTGAACACCAAGGTTTAAGCGCACTAAACGCCGCGCTTAAACAATATGGCCAACGCCTTTATATCAGTAATCAACCCGCCGAGTCGTTGTTGGCCGAACTAGCCCGCCAACTCAATGCCCGCATTCTCACCACCGAGCCCAACGGGTTTGATGAAAAACAAAGGCTTAAACAAGTCCGAAATCGCTTGGAAAAAATCAACCCCAGCCAGCTAACTATCTGTCCCGGCAATAGCCTATTTAGGGGTGATTTACTCCCTTTTGATCCCAGTGAACCACCGGGCATATTCAGCCAGTTCCGCCGACAGATCGAACGTAACCAAACACCGGTGGCTGCACCAATCAACCCGCCTGCTTATCTACCACCCCCTCCGGCTGTAATCCCCAAGCCACTTACGCCTTTTATTGACAGACCCACCGCTAGATTGCGTTTTAATGGCGGTGCCGCGGCAGCACAGCAGGCCATGGATAAGTATTTAGCAGATCATCAGGCGGTATTGAGCTACAAACAAACCCGCAATGCGCTAATGGGAACACACCAATCAAGTCAGTTATCCCCTTGGCTGGCGCAGGGGAGTTTATCGGTGCGGCGTTTTTGGCATTCAATTGCTGAATTTGAGCATCGCATTGCTGCCAATGAATCCACATACTGGCTGAAATTTGAATTACTCTGGCGAGAGTTCTTTCGCTGGATTACCCATGCGCATGGAGCAAAATTATTTAACTGGCAAGGGCTTTCCGACAAAAAACCACGCGGTGAGCAACGCTTTGATTTAACCCTTTTGGCACGCTGGCAGCAAGGCAATACCGGTTTTGGCCTAGTGGACGCCGGTATGCGCGAGCTGGCTGAGACTGGTTTTACCAGCAATCGGGCTCGGCAGAATATGGCCTCATGCTTAATCCATGAAATGGGCCTAGACTGGCGGCTGGGTGCGGCCTGGTTTGAGCACTGCCTGTTGGATTATGATGTTGCCAGTAACTGGGGCAACTGGTGCTATCTGGCCGGGGTGGGTAATGATCCGCGCCCGCAACGACGCTTTAATCTAAAAAAACAGGCCGAGATTTATGATCCAAAAGGACTTTTCCAACAACGGTTTTTATCCTAAACCAGCAAAGCATAACCAGCCCAATCCGCTCTAGATGACATTGATTTGAATGCTTACCTCTTCGCCCACCGCCGCCTCGGTCATAGACGAGCTGCAATGCACAGCTGATTAGCCCCAGTTCGATCTCAACCTGATCCGCAGCCAAAACGCTTAATACCCAAACAACCCAAATCTATGCCGGCGTAGTGGCTGGCCCCAGCATGGGGGTAGATGGCCCGGTTTTTGGTTGCACTAGGCGCCGTTAGTCGATACCAACGGTTATCCCATCTTGGATTAGAAAAACCAGCGCTGAATCTTTAGCCATAGCGAACCTGAGCCTATTCGTTAAGCATTCTCAACCCACATCACAACCAGCCAATCGATTTTTCCTCCGCCCCATTTGGTACAATCAAACAAATAGTTTCACTGCGCGAGAACCATGGCCACGCACCCATACCCCGAAGCGGTTGATGAGATCAACGGCCCAATTGACCCTGAGCATTTTCTGTCAACCTACTGGCAAAAAAAGCCGGTGTTAATTCGCCAGGCCTTCCCGGACTTTGCAAGCCCGATCTCCCCGGAGGAACTGGCTGGTTTGGCTTGTGAGGAAGACGTGCCTGCTCGGTTATTACTGGAGCACGGCCCACAGGACTGGACGTTAAAACAAGGCCCGTTTACCGAGCAGGATTTTATCAATCTGCCAGAGCGGGGCTATTCACTGCTGGTAACCGACTGTGAAAAAATCATTCCCGATTTTATGGACTTAGTGGATGAATTCCGCTTTGTACCCGACTGGCGGATTGATGATTTAATGATATCTTATGCGCCACCGGGGGGCTCGGT
>DRZW01000066.1 GCA_011380105.1 Halothiobacillaceae bacterium | reverse complement strand
GTATTTCCCTGATTGAAACCCGGTTTGCTGATAGCAAAACGCTATCGGAACAAACCGCCGAGCTGGGTAGTGCGGCGTGTAGCAGAGTGACTTTCTGCTGTTTTAATTGGTATGAGCTTATGAGAGTGTAACCTGATGCGGATTGATGTTGCTTTAGAGTGGTTTTTAAACCCCGACCACTTACCTTTTATTATCGGGATAGAGCAAGGCTGGTTTGCCGAAAGAGGCATGGATGTTTTTCTAAATGCGCCAGAAGATCATTACGATGGATTGGCTGGTGTGGTTTCCGGTGAAATGGCGTTCGCCTGTAATGAGCCTTTGCACATGGTTGATGAGTATCGCCCCGGACTTAAAGCGCTGGGGACTTTCTTTGAAACCCGTGGCGGCATAATGCTTACCCCCGAGGGGCTGGAGAAACTCAAACAAGGACAAACCCTAAAAATGGCCTCACCGGTCAGTGGTGAGATTACCGATGAGCTGGCTGCAGAAATCATCGAACGCTACATCGCGCAACAAGACTGGCCATCTAACCCAAAGCCCGTCGAGGTGCATTCAGCCGGTTTTGAGCATTTAACCAACCTGCAATCTGGCTTCGATGCCGCTTGGCTGTGCTTTTATAATTTTGAAGGCATTGAGGCGGCGCATTTAGGTTTGGAGACGCTGTTTTTAGACACCTCGATGGTTGATATGGCGAATTTCTCTGCGCTGGAACTGTTCACCGGGGCCGAGTTTTTCGCCGAGCACCCGGCACTGGTTGCCAATTTTATTGCAGTGCTCAGTCAAGCGACCCGTTTTGCGCTCCAAAACCCGCAGCAGGCACGCGAACTTTGGTATAAACACACTAAATCCGAGCCGGATGCGCTCACCGACGCCATTATCAATGATACCTGTACCCGATTTATCAGTCCGGTTGTGCGTGACGAGAGCCGCTGGCTGCCGATGTACGAGCAGCTATCTGACCTTGGCTTGGCGCAGGTAACCCGCGGTCAATTTGCTGATTTATACCGGGAATAAACTGGTTTAAATCGCCGCAGACAATGCCAGCAGTGCATTTCAGGCATTGTCCTACATTTGCAGTATCCCGGTTTAATCAGGATGGAAAAAACCCAAGCGCCCAACGACCCGTTCAAGGTTCGCATCACGCCGGCATTCAGTGTGCTGGTGGGTGGCCACCGTGACCAGCGTTTGCATCGAAACTGGTATCAACATGGTGAAGCCGATCTGCGTGAGCGGCATTTACAGCAGTGCCTAACCGAGACCTTATCGCGGTTATATCGCGCTGCCGATGAAACCTTCCAACGAACCGAAGCGGTTTATCTGGCGCAATCACCGCGTTTACGACTGATAACCGGCGTTGCATGTGGCACTGATTTAATTGCCCGAAAAGTCGCCGAGCAGCTGAATATTGCGCGCCATTTACTCATTCCTGGTGAAGAGCACGACAGCCCCTGTGGCAATAAAGCCGTAGCCCATGCTAATCGGGCGGTGGCGATGGGGATGCAGCCGCCGATTGGGCAGAAAAAACTAACCCAAGACACCTATTCACTGCGTGATGACTTGGCCCTGACTTTTTCCGATGTGTTGGTTGCCGTCTGGGATGGCCAAGAGCCGTACGGCATCGAAAGCGGGGCGGGTCTGATGGTGCGCGATGCGATAAAACGCCGCCAATGTGTGATCTTGCTGCATCTTGATCCGCATTTTGACCATCCGCAGATTAAGCTACTCAACCCCGATAGGCTCACCGATGCAGCACTGACTGGTATCAAGGTTATGGGGGCTACCCCGGCGGCATTGTTGAGTTTATTTGACGATATCGGGCTCGATGATCCTCGGATTGATGATTGGATAGATCGGATTTTATGTCCCTTTGAGGCGGCAACGGATGCGAATAATGCAGAAAATCGCTTATTTTCGCGTATCGGCCAGCAGGTTTCTGTTAGCCGGTTTATATTGCTGTGGCTAATGTGGCTCGCCAGCAAACTTGGATTGGCGAAAACGCGGGCGCGCCCGGTTGGGCTTTTTCGTTGGGTTTCCGGTAGCTGGCTTTGGTTACGGATGATGCTCAATCCGCCTACTCGCAGCCAGCCGTTGCGGATAATCGAGTTACTGCAAACCGATGTTACCGGGGAGTTACGCCGCCATTGGGTGGTGCATCGCATGCACGGCTTTTTTTCCGGTCTGGCCCGGCTAGATCCTAAAGCCGCGATCCACGCCATAACCCCGAGGGTAGGGCATAATCGCTATGATGCAATTCGTCCCAGCTCGGAAACCCGCAAGCGCCATCCGATTAAAGAACCGCAATTTGAGCAGATGTTTAATTGGTCGGACGAACAGGCCCGTGTTTATGCCGAACGCCACCGCGATGATACTTGGATGATTTACTACGCAGCCGCCTTAGCGGTATTTTGCGCGGTCGCCGGTGCGTTAAACTTCTGGCCTTCCCAGCCGGATCAAACCCCTTACTTCTGGATTTTCTGGGAGTTTGTGCTGCTGAATTTTATTGTCCGCCGCGTATTAAAGTCACGCTTTAAAGATCATCACGGCCATTGGATTCGCTTTCGTTTTATCGCCGAGCAACTGCGTTATCTGCGCCTAGGCTACCCGTTAATGGTAATTCCAGAAGCCTATGCCACCCCTTATTGGCGGCCGCGCAGTGAAAATGATGACCGTGTCAGTGAGCTGGAAAGTGCTGAGCTGTGGGTTATCCAGCGTATACTAATTGCCGAAGGAATCCCTCAGGATCGCAAAGATCCGGTGCTTTATGAAATGAGCCGGCACAACAAACCCATACTAGAGTATGTTCAGGAAGTATTGAGCGAGCATGCCAGCTATTATCGCAATAGTTTTCAAACTTTACAGCGTGATCATCACTATTTGCATCGGCTGGCATTTGTCCTGTTTTTCCTAACCTTTGTGGTGGTGACGCTGCACTTTTTTATGCATCTGCCTTGGAGTTTGGTGTTCACCGCATTTTTCCCAGCCTGGGGTGCGGCTATTCATGGCATTCTGGCTCAGAACGAGGTGGTTCGTGTGTCGGCCATGTCCGGTCAGGTCTGGCAGCAACTAACAACACTGCGCGATGCGTTTGCATTGCATAAGCAAGTACAGAATGACTATGCTTTACCCCAAACGCGGTGGATGCGCACCCAAGAGTCGCGAGAGTTGGTGGGTGCGGCGACGCATATACTCTCCGATGCCAACCGCTATTGGCGCTCGTTGTTGCGGCATAATCAGGCAGATTTACCTGGTTAGACTGGCAGGGCGCCTCGGAAAGCATCGTGACTAAGTTCGAGTGCAAATCCGCGCACGGTGAGCGACGAGAGTTATCATGAAGATATCAGGATGCAGGCCATTTATGGTCTGCACGTTTTACATCCCGCTTAGCGCTTCCCAATTCGCTCTAGGCGAATCGGTAGGAGCCATTGATGGAATGACCGAGAAGCCCCATTCCAGCCGCAGATGAAGTCGGCGTTTGCAAAGGGCATGGATGCGCCGATCCGCACGCAACGCGGCTATCGGACTATGCAATAGGTTTGAGGTGCCTTCATGTAGGGCTTTATTCAAGCATTTGTGGTTTTATCGGCGGTTATGAGAAAAGGCCATCACTGCATCAATATGTTGGTTGCCGCTTAACCACAACAATAAGCGTTCCACACCAAGGGCCACCCCGCAGCTCTCTGGTAGGCCATGCTCCAAGGCGCTCATAAAGCGGTTTAAGCTTTGATTGCTGGTTTTGTGGGTGCTCGGGGGTTTTTGCGTGGCTGATAACCGGGCGCGTTGCCGCTTTGGGCAGGTTAATTCCTGATAACCATTGGCTAGCTCCATTTGCCCGCCATAAAGCTCAAAACGACATGCGCGCTCTATGCGCATACCGGCAATGCTGTCGTATTGGGTTTTTGCCATAGCCGCTTGGCTTTCCGGAAACCCGGTGATGAGTGTGAGCTGCTCGCCGGGAAAGGTTGGTTCGACAATATGGGTTAGCAGCAAATTCAACCAATCATCACGGTTTAATGCGATGTCGGCGGAAACGTTAATCCCCAGTCGTTTGCCAGTCTTGGCTAATTCCGTAGCCGGGGCGTGATAGACCTGATCGGCGCTAAGTTGGCAGTATTCAGCTAATAATTCGGCATAATCCCAACGTACAATCGGTGGGGTCTTCGCTTTTTGGTCGGATGTAACAGTTAAAATTAAGTCCAGCGTGGTTTCAATGATCTGGGATAAATCAACCTGAGTTTGGTAGAACTCGAACAGAGTGAATTGCGGATTGTGAAGCCGCCCGGATTCCCCGGCGCGAAATACCGGCCCGAGACTGTATACACCAGGCAACTGAGGGTATGCGGCCAATACCCGCTTTAAGGCCAGTTCGGGTGAGCTGTGTAGGCTGTTTGCGCAAGCATTGAGCGCATCATAGGTGTGGATAAGCTCAATTCCGGATTCAAAGGCATCGGCATCAATGATTACCGGCGGGTCAATTTCCAGCCAGCCACGCTGCTCACTGACGGTACGCAATAATTGATTTATTCGGGCGCGTTTTCGCAGTGTTGCTAGGCTGGCACCTGGCCGCCAGGATTGATTCATGCCGTTAGGGCTTTCGAAAAACTGTAACGAGCAAGCTCGAGGGCATAAAGTCACACAGTAAGCGATGAGTCATATCAAAAAAATGTGGCTAAAGCGAACACGCACGCGACCAGCAAGCGAGCTGCAGGTAGGTTTTGCGATGCGATCATTAATTTTTAACCCGGGAAAGATACTCCCCAGTGCGGGTATCGCAACGCAGTGTTTCGCCCTCTTCAATAAACAGCGGTACCTTAACCACCGCCCCGGTTTCCAGTGTGGCCGGTTTGGTGCCGCCGGTGGCCGTGTCACCGCGCAAGCCTGGGTCGGTTTCCACGACTTTAAGCTCAACGTGGTTGGGCGGAAGCACTAAAATAGGTACACCATCGTGCAGGGTGACACTGCAGATATCCTGTTCTTTTAACCAATGTTTCGCATCACCAACTGCGTTCTCATTGGCATTAATCTGTTCGAAGGTTTCCGGATCCATGAAATACCAGTCTTGACCATCATTGTACAGGTATTGCATTTCGGTTTCGATGACATCAGCCGCTTCGATAGTTTCGCCGGATTTGAAGGTGCGCTCGATGGTTTTACCGGTTTTTAAGTTTTTCAATTTAACCCGGTTAAAAGCTTGCCCTTTGCCTGGTTTAACAAACTCGTTTTCAATAATGGTTGCCGGGTCGCCATCGAGCATGACCTTCAAACCGCTCTTAAACTCATTGGTGCTGTAACTTGCCATAGAAATTCAAAACCTTTGCGTGATTTTGTAACCAGCTTTTCCCTTTTGCCAGAAACGTTCAATGCGCGGATAATACCTCAAATGACTAAAATGAACCAAGAAGCCGCCGCAACTGATGCCACAAATGCTTTTCCGGAGTTGCTAACCGACTACATAAAAGGACAGATCGCGCAAAGTAATAATCCCGAAGCATTGCTGCGCCAATTTAAAGCTGACCCCATCGAAAATCAGACTGTGCCTGGGTTTGCCCCAGACCCGGTGGGGGATCTGGATTCGGGCGTCTTCCCCGGATTGCTACATAAGTATCATGGTCGGGTATTGCTGATTCTCACTGGCAGCTGTGCGGTGCATTGTCGATATTGCTTTCGCCGCCATTTTCCTTATCAAGATCAGCGGATTGATGCCGATAAGATGGATCAGGTGGTTGCTTATCTCAATGACCACCCTGAGATTACTGAAGTGATTTTGTCGGGGGGTGATCCGCTGTCGGTGTCAAACCGCAGATTAGCGATGGTAATTAGGCGGTTAACTGAGCAAACCGGCATTACCCGGTTACGGCTGCATAGCCGAACCCCAACAGTTAATCCTCAGCGGGTGGATGCTGAGCTTGTGGCGATGCTCGCATCTACGCCTGTTCCAGTCGTATTGGTGACGCATGTTAATCATCCAGATGAACTAGGCAGGCAAACCAAAGCGGTTATGCAGCATTTGAGCCAGGCGGGTGTGCACTTGCTAAATCAAACCGTTTTGCTTAAAGGCGTGAATGATGATCTGCAAACGCAATTAGTTTTATCTGAACGCTTGTTTTCGCAGCGGATTTTGCCATATTACCTGCATCAACTCGACCAGGTAGCCGGTGGTGCGCATTTTTATGTCCCCATTGAAGAAGGCTTGGCTCTTTTGGATCAGATGCGGGCGCGCCTGCCGGGTTATCTGGTGCCGCGCTATGTATGTGAACCGCCAGGCAGTGTCAGCAAACAGCATCTCGCGTAGTTGTTTAGTTATCAGTGTTACACGTTTAGAGTGCTATGCTAGTTTCGCAACGTTTTGTTTGATGCGATATGATGAGCAGCCTTAACGCGCAACAAACCTGCCGTGATTTGTCACAAACACCAGTCTACTATTGAACCGATGGTTACTTTCATCCTGAGGAACGATGACCAATGCAAGGAATGAAACCGGAAAATAAATGCCGCGAGACTCTACAAAAACTTTATCAGTTACGTGAAAAGTCTGCTTTTACTGAGCCGGCAGAAGCGTTGGCGTTGCTGAATCGTTTCCTCATTGAGCATCACCAGACCCTGCAGGATTGCCCAAATAACACCTTGAGGCCTTTGGTGGATGAATTAGGCTCGTTGGCCGAAGCGCTTATCCACCGATTGAGGTTGAGTTTTAAGCAATCGAGCGTTCCATTAAGCGCGCGGGCGCGCAAGCAGTTATTTGTATTGCTCGATTCGTTGAATGTTAGTGAACAATTATTTAAACTTGAATTCCGGCTGGCAGGCACCCACGAGCGTTACAGTAAGGGGGGCGCGGAATTTAATGAAGCTCGCATACTATCGGTTCATGAGCGGTTAAACTGCAAGCAAGAGCACCTATTGGCACTGCATCATGCCCGGGTGCGCGCGGTTAGTCTGTTGATACTAGACTGCTTTCAAGCCTATGTGCCAGTTCCGGAAAGGCTTTACCAGCACTTACATAAAGTAGCGCGGCAAGCGCGTGAATACTTATTCCATAAACATCACCAAGGTTGGGTTTCGGTTCGCGCCTCATATCTGGCCATCCTGATGCTGGCGATGGTCAACCCATATGCCCTGCGCTGCGAGGATATGGAGGAAATGCTCGATTGTCTGCGCCATCTGTCTGGCTATGTGCGTTTGCGTTCTGAGCCGACAGAATCGATGGGGCGTTATTTAGATATCAGCGGACGTATCGCCCCGCATGTGGCGATTTCCAAAGGGTACACCGCTGGCAAACGAATTTTTGTTGATGTCGAGGAATTATTCTCCGATAAAGCCCGTAACGACATCGACAAAGGGTGCCAACATCAGCTTGATCGCTTTCTGGCTCGCCTGCAGCTATTTATCATCCCGCGAAAGACGCGAAAAAAGATCAAGTCAGATCAAGAACAAGATCAAAAGCCCTGGGTATGGGTTACCGCCGGATTTTACAGCGCGCATCAGCAACTGCTGCAACAGGCCACCGCTTCGGGTGATAAAATCAACACGCGTTTGGCGTTATCTGGTATTGACTGGCTGGGCACGGAAGACAGCCCTGCGCGCAAGCACAATTCAACCGCTGCAAAAAAACACAAACCCTTAGAACTTAATCTTGATCGCACCAAACCGGCCGAAGATTTGAATTATGAAGGCATCCCGAAAGGAGACCGAACCCCTAAAGTGTCATTCAACCGTCCACGGCGGTGGGAATTAATTGATGTCTCCGATGGTGGTTTGCGTGTCCGCTGGCCTGAGAAGGGTAAATGCCGTATACAGGTAGGTGATGTAATGTTTATCGAGTCTGAAGGCGCTTCGGCTCAGAAAATAGATACATTTTATGTCGCTGTAGCCCGCTGGTTGCGTCATGTCAATGAACAACTCGACGTAGTTGATGTGGGTGTGGAGCAATTTTCCGGGCAATGGTCTGCGTTTTTTGCCTACCCGGAAGGTGCCCGCATGGGGCAGGCAGAGAGCTGGCCGGTGTTTATAAGTTCTACAAATGGCAAGTTTGATTATATTATCCTGCCAACGCAGGAAAGCTTGCGTGGACAGGTGCTACGCGTGGTTGATCATGATGGTGTCGAGCAGCGCATCGAGCTTGGTAAGCCTATTGAACAGGACGTTTCTTATCAGTTAATGGAGGTTGCATGTGGCTGAGTTAATCAGTTTGCAGGGGGTCTCGTTATCCATCCTGTATTTGACCGAATCGATCAATGAAGCCGTTGCACTCCGAGGGCAGTTGCGTAATGCCGGTCTTGCCGCCAAAGTGGAGCACGCTGCTGATATTAATGCAGCTAAAAAGATGCTTAATAATGACCAGGTAGATGTAGTCTACATTGACGTTAAATCCGGTTTACAAAATCAGCTACAGAGCTTATGTGACCATCAAGCGCATCAGCGAGAGCTAAATCGCTGGGTTCCCATTGTTGTGTTTTCGACCGGTAAGGCCGAAACGCTAAACAAGCTTTATGCCATTGGGGCGTTTTGTGTGATTACCGATGAAGAATTAACGGAAATCATGCTGATCCGCGCGGCTCAGACCAGCATGCTCAATCGTCGTTTTCTGGAGCAGAAAAAACTGTTGGAGGGTGCAGAGCGGCGCTGTGAAAAACTGATTGATGGATCAGCCGAGCCGGTGGCCTATGTTCATGATGGTCTGCATATTTACGCTAACCAGGCTTACGTGGATATGATGGGCTTTGCCACTCTGGCAGAACTGGAAAATGAGCCTATTTTGGATTTGGTTGAAGCTGGCAGCGCACAAGATCTAAAGCAGTTCTTACGTCAGCCGGGGGCGCGGGCACGCTTTAATTTTCGCGGCGCGCGCGAAGAGTCTTTTGAACTCGAACTTCACTCCAGCATGGCGAGTTATGAGGGTGAGCCTTGCCTGCAATTATTCGCCAAAGAGATCAAACATGAAGATGAGGCGGTTTCCGAACAGCTCGAATACTTATCGCGGCGCGATCTGCTAACTGGGTTATATAATCGCAATTATCTGTTTGAACGAATGGCTGAGCGGGTTGGCAGTATCCGCGCCCAAGGTTCGGGACATGCAATTCTCGCTTTGCTGGAAATCACCAACCACGAGCGGACTAAAGAGCTTGTTGGCACCACGGGCATGGACGATGTGCTAACTGAGTTTGGCAAACAGATTGAAGCGGCCTTACCAGAAAACGCGGTGGTGGCACGTCATGGTGCATTCTCGTTTTTGATCTTTCAGGAAGAAGGTGAAGCGAGTGAAGCCAGTGCTCTAACTAAGATGTTGGTGGATGTAGCGCGTGAATATGTTTATACCAAAGATACCACATCAATCACCCTCAAAACCGCGATCGGTTATTTGATTGCAGATGAAAACTCACCTGACCAGCCTTCCGATCTGGTCCACCGGGTTGAGCGGGCTGGGCTAGAAGCCGCTAAAGAAGGCGTCCACGTGGTGCGGGAATACCAGCCGGATCTAAAAACGGCCAGTGAACGTGAACAAGAAGAGGCCTGGGCACGGCGTATCAAGAAGGCGCTTAAAGAATCTCGATTTACCCTTGTGTATCAGCCTATTGTGCCATTGACAGGTGATACCAGCCGAGAGCGTTTCGAAGTATTCATTCGTATGTTGGATGAATATGGTGAGCAGATCAGTCCGGCTGAATTTATGGAGCAAGCACGCCGCACTGGCTTGATTCAGTCCATTGACCGTTGGGTACTGCTCTCGGCGATCAAGCAAATTCAAAAAGGAATCAAGCTCGGTCGGGAGCGTCAGCTTTATATTCGTATCAGCGAAGAATCGCTGAAAGACACCGAGTTTACTCAGTGGCTGATTAGCCGCTTGGCGATGACCCGCTTACCAGAAGACCGGTTAGTCATTCAGGTTAGCACCACCGTAGCTGGACACATGCTGCGACATCTGGCTGATTTACATGATGGGCTGGCACCATTGGGTGGCACGCTTATCGTGGATGATTTTGGCGACAATGATGAGGCCTTCCAGATCTTCGATCACCTTAAGGTCGCACAAGTAAAGCTCTCTCCCGCGCTACTGGAGGAATTTAGTAATGAAACCGAGCGCCAGGAGCAGGTTGGCCGCATCATTGAGCAACTCAAGAATCGCAATCTCAAGGTAATTGTGCCCAATGTCGAAGATGCCATCACCTTGCAATTGCTCTGGCCGATGGGTGTCGATTTTGCTCAGGGTGAATTTATTGAAGGGGTGAAAGAAGAACCTGAGCTTCAGGCTGTTTAAGCGTCAATAAACAAAGGCTAATTATTTTGAACGATACCATTATCGTAGAAGGGTTGGAATTCGAGGCTATTATCGGTATTTTGCCTCATGAGCGTAAACAAAAGCAGCCGCTGCGGGTTGATATTCTTCTGTATGTACCACCCATCACCCCGGCTGCGCAGACCGATCATATCGATCAGACCGTTGATTACGCTCAAGTTTGCGAACAGGTCGCAGAATTAGCTCGCAACGGGCGTTTTCAGCTAGTCGAAACCTTCGCAGAGCGCGCCTGTGAGCACTTATTGCAGACCTTTCCGATCAAAGCCGTCTCTTTTAAGGTGATCAAGCCCCATGCGCTACCCGAGGCAGATGGTGTTGGGGTGAGCATTACCCGTCGTGCAGAGGATTAACGCGCATGTCGGTTAATCGATCTCAAAGTGCCGCTGTGGCCGGATCACCCGTTTCGACCAGATTGCCGGTGCCAGATCATGCCGAACAAGAAAAATCGATAGCATTAATCAAGCACATCATCGCGCGAATGCAAGCCGAGCCTGATCAGACACTCAGTTTCGCGCAATACATGGATGAACTGCTTTACCACCCGCAGTGGGGCTACTACAGCAGTGGCCAAGTGCGTTTTGGTAAGGATGGTGACTTTATAACCGCCCCCGAGCGCTCGCCATTGTTTGCTCGTGGGCTACTCTGTGAATGGCTTGCCTCAGTAGATGAGCACTCTGCAGATTTTGTTGAATATGGAGCCGGGTCAGGTCAATTAGCAGTCGATTTGCTGCCCGCTATGGAGCAGGCTCATTGCCTGCCGGAACGGTATTTTATTATCGAACGCTCGGCTGCACTCATTGAGCGCCAGCGCGCACGCTTTTCTGCCGCTTTGCCTGCTCATCTTGCTGAGAAAGTGTGTTTTATCTCTCGTTTGGATCAATCCAATTGGCAAGGTGGAATGATTGTCGCCAACGAAGTGCTCGATGCTCTTGCCTGCGAGCGCTTGAAATGGCGGTACAATCAGCCGGATACGGTCAAGCAGATGCGCGTTGGTTTTGACGGCCAGCGCTTTGTTTGGAGTGCAGCGTCGGCGAATGAGGAAATTGTAAACGCAATGCGTATGGTCTCCGAGCGCTTGGCAGACCGAGCGGTGTCGGATTCGGTTTATTGTGAATTGAATCTTCAGGCGCCGGTATTTTTGCAAGATTTGTTTGTGCAATTGCAGGCCGAGGGCAAGCCGGCTCGGATATTACTTTTCGATTACGGCGGGCGCTCTGCAGATGTATACAATCCTGAACGAGCGGATGGCACGTTGCGCTGCCATTTTCGCCACTTGGCTCATAATGACCCCTTTGTATACCCAGGCTTGCAGGACATCACCGCCTGGGTAGACTTTGAGCAAATTCAACACGCCGCCCAGGCGGCAGGTTTTGAGCAGGAAGGCTGGCTTAACCAAGGGCAGTGGTTGCTTAAAACCTCAGTGCCTGATGAGCTGGCAAATCAAATGCAGCAGACAAAAGACCAGGTACAGCAAATCAGGCTCGCCCAGCAATTACGTGATCTGGT
>DRZW01000067.1 GCA_011380105.1 Halothiobacillaceae bacterium | reverse complement strand
TTGGGTTCTAAATTCGCACCCAGATGCTTGCTAATGATACGCACTTAGACGTATCTTGCCAGCCTAACCGAAAATTCCGCGGTTGCCGAGTTTTCGCGCTAAGCACGATAGGTTTATTTTGAACATAAGCGCCGCAGATCAGTTACAATCATAATAATTATTATTTCTTCTATAGCGAGGGCAATAGTTTTGGAATCAAACGAGCTAAAACGCGCCGGCCTTAAGGTTACATTACCCCGGGTCAAGATTTTGGAAATCATCGAGAGCAACCCTGAATGGCACATGAGCGCCGAGGATGTCTACAAAGAGTTGCTGAAACGAGGTCAAGAGATTGGTTTGGCTACTGTCTACCGCGTACTGACCCAGTTTGAAGCAGCCGATATTCTCAAGCGACATCAGTTTGAGGGTGGTAAAGCGGTATTTGAATTGATCTCCAAAGGCGATCACGACCATCTGGTTTGTGTGAAATCCGGACAGGTGGAGGAATTTCATGATCCGGTCATCCAAGAGCGCATTGCGAGTATCGCCGATCAGTTTGATTTTGATCTGACTGACTACTCGCTGGTGATCTACGGCATAAGCCGCGAAGCCCGAGACCAGGGGCGCTAGGCGGCTTTCTAGTAGAGCTTACTCAGCTTGAGTGGGGTGTTCGAGCATCTGCCGGGCATGAGCGCGGGTTTCATTAGTGATCGTCCGCCCGCCCAGCATACGGGCCAATTCTTCTATCCGGCTGTCTTTATCCAGCGGCTGCACACTGGTTACTGTGTTACTCCCTATTTGCTGTTTGCTGATTCGCCACTGATGCTGCCCGTGTGCGGCTACCTGCGGCAAGTGGGTTACACAAAGCACCTGACGTTTCTCACCTAGCATGCGTAAATGCGCGCCGACAATATCCGCTGTAGCCCCGCCAATACCGGTATCAACCTCATCGAAGATAAATGTCTCGATGGGGTCATCGCCAGCAGTCAGTGTTTTTAGCGCCAGTGCCACGCGGGCTAACTCACCGCCGGATGCAACCTGCTCAATGGGCGCAGGCGGCTCGCCGATGTTGGCGCTGAGTAAGATCTGAATGCGGTTAATACCCCGTTCAGCAAAGCGCTCTTTAAGCGCGTTATCCTCTCGGACACTAATTTCCACCTCAGCGTTGGGCATGCCAAGTTTGCGGATGGCTTCTGCTAAGGCTTTTTGCAGCTTTTTGGCGGCCTTCTGGCGCTTTTCGCTGATTTCTTGGGCTTGTTGTGCATATTGTTGGGTCAGCGATTTGATTTGTTCTTCTAGCGCTTGGTCGTCCTGCTCGCAGGCCAAAAGGGCGACGCGCTCAGATTGCAGTGCCTCGATGTGGTCGGTCAGTGCCTCGGGGGCAATTTTGTGTTTGCGGGCTAGCTGATGCAACTGGTCTAAGCGGTTTTGAATGTGTTCTAATTCCGCCGAGTCGAGTTCAGCATTTGATAACTGATCCATCAAACTGCTAGAGACCTCGGCGACGTGAATCTGCGCCTGCTCCAACGCTTCGAGCATGGGCTCAATTGCAGGGTCAAGATCGGCTACTTGCCCTAATGCATTCACCGCCTGGCCAATGCGGTCATGCGCATTGCCTTCATCTTCGTATAGTGCATTGATTTGTTGTGCCAGTGTCTTGCGCCATTGCTCCATCCGTGAGAGCTTTTTTAACTGATCATGCAGTTGATTAAACTCATTCGGCTGGGGGTTGATTTGCTCAATCTCATCGAGCTGAAAGGTGAGCAGGGCAATGCGATCAGCGCGGGTTTGCTCCTGTTCTTTAAGCAATCGTTGTGCTTCGATGGCTTTGCTTAATTGTCGGGCGGTCTTTTTTAATTGCTGGATCTGGGTTTCTAAATGCGCAAATTGGTCCAGCACCCGGGCCTGATGAGCGGGGTGGATTAACTTCTGATTTTGGTTCTGGCCGTGAATATCCAGCAAATACACCGATAAATCTCGGAGCAGGGTGGTGGTCGCCGGGCGGTCATTGACCCAAGCGCGCGAGCGGCCATCTTGGCTTAACTTGCGGCGGATTAGCAGGGTTTGCTGATCATCGGGGTGTTCTAAACCTTTATCTGCAATCAAGCGAGCGGCTTGACTTTCCGGGTTGATGGTGAATTCACCGGTAACTTCACCACTCTGAGCACCGCTTCGCAGCAGTGCCATATTGGCGCGCTCGCCGAGAATTAAACCGATGGCGTCAATCAAAATGGATTTGCCCGCTCCCGTCTCCCCGGTCAGGGTGGTCATACCGGGTTTGAATTCCAGATTGAGCTGATCAATCAACGCGATGTTTCGGATGGACAAGTGTCGCAGCATGGCGTGTTTTCTGGTGTAGCGCGCAGGTTAAAATTGTTGTCCGCTCCAGCCTAGCTTGCTTCGCAGCAGACTGAAATGGTCATGTCCCGGTGGATGTAATAACTGCACCTGGTGGTCATGACGGCGAATAATCAGAACATCGCCCGGTTGAGTTGGCTGGTTGAGTTGGCCATCAAAACTAATAATGCCACCACCACGAGAATCCGATTTAAGTGAAATTTCAATGGTTTGGTGCGCGTCAACCACAATGGGCCGATAGCTTAAGGTGTGGGGACAAATGGAGACGATACCAATAGCTTCAAGCTCAGGGTCGATCAAAGGCCCCCCGGCTGACAGGGCATAGGCGGTTGAGCCGGTGGGCGTGCAGACGACAACACCATCGGAACGCTGATGGTTGACCAGCGTACCGTTTAGGCTCATCTCAAACTCAATCATCCGCGCTGGATCCTGCATCTTAAAGGTGATGTCATTTAAGGCCACACTCTGCATTACGCGGCTGTCTTCGCGCATCAACACGCCTTCTAACAAAAAGCGGTTATCGACACTGAAGTGACCATCGAGGATCGCGCCGAAATGGTCGGCGAGTTTCGGGGGGCTGATGTCGGCCAGAAAGCCCAGTCGCCCTAAGTTGACGCCTACAATGGGGACGTTAAATCGGCATAATGACCGTGCCGCATTTAGCAAGGTGCCATCGCCACCAATGACGACGATTAAATCACGATCTAAGCGGTTTCGGGAAAACCAGCGAGCATCGCTGCCAGGCAAGGGGTTTTCATTTTGATCATCGAGTGCCCAGTCTATCCGGTGGCTTTCGAGTACGGCAATAAGCTCGGTGAGCACGGTGCGCACCGCTGCATCATTGCCCGGTTTAAGCATGACACCCACCCGCTTAAAGGTAGGTGCTTTTTCTGCGTTTGGCGTCGGTTCTTTGTTGTTTTCTGACATAGATTACGCTAAATGGTGGCACAGATAGTCTGCTGCAGTGGGCGTGCAGACTTGAAATGAACAAAATAAATACCCAACCATATAACAGTCAGCGCTGCATTGCTACGGGTTAATATGGTAATCCAACGGGCTGAATGCTAATTTGTTCGGCACTTGCGTCAGAGATCAACCGACAGTGAGCTCGCTATAACATCATGACTGACAAATGGTCTGATCTTCCCGATCGCGCCCAGGCGTTGTTGCGATTGTTGATTGATCGCTACACCGATGAAGGGCAGCCTTTGGGTTCGCGCACGTTGGCGCGATTGTCTGACTTGTCCTTAAGTCCGGCTACTATTCGTAATGTAATGGCCGATCTTGAGGATATGGGGCTGGTTAGCACGCTGCACACCTCTTCTGGTCGTGTGCCCACCGAGGCGGCATATCGGTTATTTGTGGATTCTTTATTGGTTAGCCCGGCGAAAATGCCGACGGATGCGCGGCACTTAGAGCGCATTTTGCGACAGGCGGCCGCTGATGATCCACAGCAAATGGCGGATACCGCCTCTAATCTGCTCTCTAGTTTGACTCAATATGCCGGGGTTGTCACCATACCCTCGCGGGCACGGGCGGTTTTTCGGCAGATTGATTTTGTCGCCTTAAGTCCGGGGCGAGTGCTGATGGTGCTAGTAACTCAAGATGGGGGTGTGCAAAACCGCATTATCCAACCGCCCAAGCCCTATAATCAGGATCAACTGACTCGTTTTGCTAATTTCCTCAATGAGCGGCTCAACGGGCAGACAATTCAGGAAATGCGGGCATCATTGCTCAGTGAGTTAAGAAAGACCCGAGCCGAGATTGAGGGTAACCTAGATGAAGCCATGAATCTGGCTGAATCTGCGGTCGATGCCGTTGAAGACCAGGCCGGCGTGGTGGTTGCCGGGGAGCTTAATTTAATGGGTATCGATGAGTTTGGTGATGTCGAGCGCGTCCGCCGGCTGTTAAATGCATTTTCAGAAAAACGCGAACTCATTGGACTGCTTGATCAGTGCGAATCAGCGCGCGGGGTGCAAATTTTCATCGGCCGTGAGTCAGGCTCGCCGACCTTTAATGAATGTGGTGTGGTAGGCGCCGCCTACGGCATTGAGGATGAGGTTATCGGTGTGCTCGGCGTGATTGGTCCCAAGCGGATGGCTTATGATCGCGTCATTTCGATAGTGGATGTGACCTCAAAATTACTATCCGAAGCGCTAACAGGCCAGCAGCAACAGCATAGGTCTTGAAAAGCGCCTTGCCGTCCCCACCTCTTTGTGCATTGGGCAGCTCGTTTGATTTGCCCCATTGTTAGAAACAGCAGCTTTACCCCATGCTTAATCATTGGGATGAGTATTTATTGATTTAAGTTAGATCAGGAGCCGCCATGAGTGATAAGCCTGTAGAAGAAGGAAAGCAACAAACCGCAGAGCAGCAGCGCGCGGAGCAGGCCTACGAGTCTGTTTCAACCCAAGGCGAGCCTGTAGAGGGCGAATTGGAGACAAATGATCAGAACGCTGCAGAGCAAAGTGATGAAGACGAGGTTGCTAAATTAAAAGCAGCACTAGAGGAAAAAGAACAAGAGCTGCTGCGGGTACATGCTGACATGGAAAATCTTCGCCGCCGCGTTGAGAAAGATATTCAATCGGCGCGTAAGTTCGCGCTTGAGCGTTTTGTGGAAGCTTTGCTGCCGGTGGTGGATTCACTGGAACTGGGCATTGATGCGGCTAGTAAAGAAGGCGCGACATTAGAAAAAATCCGCGAAGGCGATGAAATTACTTTGAAGATGCTGATCCAGACGCTGGAAAAACATGGAGTGAAGCCTGTTGATCCCATGGGTGAAAAATTCAATCCCGACCAGCATCAGGCCATGAGCGTACAACCGCATGAGGGCGAACCTGATCATGTGATCGGGGTAATGCAGAAGGGCTATTTGCTAAATGATCGTGTTGTGCGCCCGGCGCTGGTAGTAGTTTCCAAGTCATAAATTGGAATGATAACAGTTGTGAGCTGTAAATTGTCTTGAAAAAACCAGAATCCACCCCACAACTGATAGCAACAAGACGAAAGCCGGGTTAGATCAACCCGCTTAACAAATTTCAAATAAATATTTAGGAGCAAGATTATGGGTAAAATAATCGGTATTGATTTAGGCACCACAAATTCTTGTGTTGCCGTAATGGATGGCAAATCCGGCAAGGTTTTAGAAAACGCCGAAGGCGCACGCACAACCCCTTCAGTAGTCGCATACACCAATGATGGTGAGGTATTAGTTGGTCAGCCGGCCAAACGCCAAGCGGTGACTAACCCTGAAAACACCCTATATGCCGTCAAACGTCTGATCGGTCGTCGCTTTGAAGAAGACGAAGTGCAAAAGGACATCAAATTGATGCCCTTTAAAATCGTTAAGGCCGATAACGGTGATGCTTGGGTAGAAGTCAATGGTAAAAAAATGGCGCCGCCGGAGGTCTCGGCTCGCGTTTTGATGAAAATTAAGAAGGACGTTGAGGCTTATCTGGGCGAGGAGGTGACCGAAGCGGTTATCACCGTGCCGGCATACTTTAATGATAGCCAGCGCCAAGCTACTAAGGATGCCGGTCGGATTGCCGGTTTAGAGGTCAAGCGGATTATCAACGAGCCGACCGCGGCTGCGCTGGCCTACGGCATGGACAAAAAAGGTGGCGGCGACCGCAAGATTGCCGTATACGATCTTGGCGGCGGTACCTTCGATGTTTCTATTATCGAAGTGGCTGACCTAGACGGTGAAAAACAGTTCGAAGTTCTGTCTACCAACGGCGATACCTTCTTGGGTGGCGAGGACTTCGATAACCGGTTGATCGATTATCTCGTCGATGAATTCAAAAACGAGCAGGGTGTGGATCTTTCCAACGACTCCCTGGCGATGCAGCGTCTCAAGGAAGCAGCGGAGAAAGCCAAAATCGAGCTTTCATCCACAGAGCAGACCGATGTGAATCTGCCCTATATAACGGCTGATCAGTCAGGCCCGAAACACATGAACGTCAAAATCACCCGAGCCAAGCTCGAATCTCTGGTGGCAGATCTGATCGAACGCACCATCGAGCCGTGCAAGGTGGCGCTAAAGGATGCCGGTTTATCTGCATCTGAAGTGGATGATGTCATCTTGGTTGGTGGCCAGACCCGGATGCCGAAAGTGCGTGATTCGGTGGCCGAGTTCTTTGGCAAGGATCCGCGTAAAGACGTGAACCCTGATGAGGCCGTTGCTATTGGTGCAGCCGTGCAGGGTGGCGTGCTATCCGGTGGGGTTAGTGATGTCTTGCTGCTTGATGTCACACCGCTGTCTTTAGGTATTGAGACCATGGGCGGGGTGATGACCAAGCTGATCGAAAAGAACACCACGATCCCCACTAAGGCGAGCCAAATCTTCTCCACTGCAGAAGACAACCAAACCGCTGTGACGGTACATGTGCTGCAGGGTGAGCGGGAAATTGCTTCAGGCAATAAATCGCTGGGCCGGTTTGATCTAACCGAAATTCCACCAGCTCCGCGTGGTGTGCCGCAGATTGAAGTGACCTTTGATATCGACGCTAACGGCATTCTTAACGTCTCAGCCAAGGATAAAGGCACCGGGCGCGAACAGAAGATTGTGATCAAAGCCAGCTCTGGTTTGTCTGAAGAGGAAATTCAGAAAATGATTGATGATGCCGCAGCTCACGCGGATGAAGACAAAAAGCTCAAAGAGCTGGTCGAAACCCGCAACAAAGGCGATAGCATGATCCACACCGTAGAAACGACACTCAAGGATGCCGGTGATGCATTGACCGAAGATGATAAAAAGCCGGTCACTGATGCCATTAAAGCGCTGCGCGAAGCGATGAAGGGCGATGATAAAGCTGATATCGAAGCCAAGATTCAGGCGTTATCACAGGCATCGCAGACGGTCATGCAAAAAGCACAGCAAGCCGGTTCAGGCAGCGATCAATCGGCTGAAGGTCAGCAGTCCAAGGCGGACGATGATGTGGTCGATGCTGAGTTTGAAGAAGTCAAAGACGACGATACCAAGAAAAGCTGATCGAGCCTGATGTTAAGAGCGGCGGTATAATCACTGCCGCTTTTTCGGTACCAGTTAAATAAACGGGTCGCCGGGTAACCGCGCTGACCCGTGCTTTGTTTGCATTATCGTGAATTTTCCCGGCTTTAGCCGGGGGAACACTTGCGCCATTTGAGAGATATTATGGCTAAACGAGATTACTATGAAGTGCTCGGGGTGAGCAAAAACGCCTCGGCAGATGAGCTAAAAAAAGCTTATCGCAAGATGGCAATGAAATATCACCCGGATCGTAATCCGGGCGATGATCAGGCAGAAGCGCGTTTTAAAGAAGCAAAAGAAGCCTTTGAAGTCCTCTCAAATCCACAAAAACGCGCTGCCTATGATCAATTTGGTCATGCTGGAGTAGATGGCCAAGCCGGTGGCGGTTTTGGTGGCGGTTTTGGTGGCGGTGCTGGTGCTGGGTTCTCCGATATCTTCGGCGATGTGTTCGGTGATATTTTCGGCGGCGGCCGCGCTCGTGGCGGTGCGGCGCGTGGGGCTGATCTGCAATACAACCTGCGCCTTAGTTTGGAAGAGGCGGTTAACGGCACCACCGTCGAGATCCAGATCCCGACCACCAAAACCTGCGAAACCTGCAACGGCAGCGGTGCGAAGCCGGGCACGGGTAGAAAAACCTGTACCACCTGCCATGGACGCGGTGTTGTGCGCATTCAGCAAGGCTTTTTCTCTATTCAGCAACCTTGCCCGGATTGTGGCGGTGAAGGCCAAATCTTAGAAGATCCCTGCCGAGATTGCGGCGGCACTGGTCGGGTTGAAACCAAAAAAACCCTGTCGATCAAAATTCCGCCAGGGGTGGATACTGGTGATCGGATCCGTCATTCTGGTGAAGGCCAACCGGGGGAGAAAGGCGGCCCACCGGGGGATTTATATGTGGCAATTGAGATCAAACCACATCCATTATTTAAGCGCAAAGGTGCCGACTTAACCTGCGATATGCCCATTTCATTTGCCACGGCCGCTTTGGGTGGTGAGATTGAAGTGCCGACACTTAACGGTCGCGTTAACTTAAAAATTCCCGCAGAAACCCAAACCGGCAGAGTCTTCCGTCTGCGTGGTAAAGGAGTAAGCCCGGTTCGTGGAGGTCCGCGGGGTGATCTTTTGGTCACCGTGCATGTAGAAACCCCGGTTAACCTCAACCGCGAGCAAAAAGAGTTGCTCGAAGCATTCGAACGCTCACTAGACCCGGACGGTACCGCCTCGTATGCAGCCAAACACCGACCGAAGCAGCACTCGTTCTTTGACTCGGTTAAAAAGTTCTTCGATGACCTACGGGGCGATTAAAACCACGGTGTTTCATAGGGTCAGGGTTGATTTGCATTGACATTTGCCCCGAAGATTCTTATATTCCTAATCCCGCGATTGATGCATAATGTCGGGCCCTCAAGGGAGACAGGATTACTCTGAATGTTGTTCTGATTATGGAAGACGACATTCACTAATCCTTATCTAGTCTCCACGGGGGCTTTATTTATTTGCGGGAAAGATGCTAAGCGGCGCTGACGCTTGCGGTTGAGGTCTGATTTGAACGGGGCAACCTACAGAGAAAACCAGAACAAGTGCAGGCAATACCGACAGGAATTGAAGCAATGTTAAAACCGGTGGTTGAGGACCTCGGTTTTGAATGGGTCGGCGGCGAGTTTCGCGGCGGCCCTTCCGGTCTGTTGTGCGTATATGTAGATCATCCGGAAGGTTTGACGCTCGATCACTGCGTCGAGATCAGCGACGCGCTATCAGGTGTGTTAGACGTGGAAGATCCCTTCCCGGGTGCTTATCGGCTGGAGGTTTCATCCCCAGGAGTCGAGCGCCGTTTGTTTCGCACTGACGATTTTGCCCGTTTCGCCGGGCACAAAGTGCAAATGCGTTTGCACAAACCGGTAAACCAGCAGCGAAAATTTGCCGGTCTGATTGAGGGGGTCGATGATGAGGGTAATATCACCGTCATTATCGATAATCTAGGGGCGTTGGAGTTTCGCTTCGAAGAAGTGGAGAAGGCGAACCTTGTATACGATTTCCAAGATAAAAAACGGGGTCGTGGTAAGAAAAAGCGCCGTGCGGCTCGATAACTGAGCAAATAATTAAGCAATATGAGCAAAGAAATACTTTTTGTCGTCGATTCGGTCTCGAATGAGAAAGGCGTTGAGCGCCAGGTCATCTTCGAGGCGATCGAGGCAGCATTAGCCCAAGCAGCGCGTAAGCGTCATGGTGGGGATATTGACACCCGTGTTGAGATTCGTCGCGAGGACGGTTCTTATCGAACCTTCCGCCGCTGGAAGGTCGTTGATGCGGATACCTCAGAAAATCCTGAGCGTGAAATTATTCTAGAGGCTGCCCGGTTGGACAATCCTGATATTCAACCCGGTGAAATCATCGAAGAAGAGATTGAATCGGTCGAATTCGGGCGTATTGCTGCCCAAGCTGCCAAGCAAGTTATCGTACAAAAAGTGCGCGAGGCCGAGCGCCGGCAAGTGGTTGAAGCCTATCTTGAGCGCAAAGGTACGCTGGTCATGGGGCAGGTTAAGCGCATTGATCGGGGTAATGTGATTCTGGATTTGGGTGGTAATGCTGAGGCTATTATCCCCAGAGATGAAATGATACCGCGTGAATCAGTGCGTAGCGGTGACCGCCTGCGTGGTTACATCACCGATGTGCGCTACGAGCAACGCGGTCCGCAGATTTTCGTCTCGCGCACCGCGCCAGAATTTCTGATGGAGCTGTTTAAGCTCGAAGTGCCAGAAATTGGGCAGGGGCTAATTGATTTGATAAGCGCATCACGCGATCCTGGTCTGCGTGCCAAAATCGCCGTGGCTTCCAAGGACCCTCGGATTGATCCAGTCGGCACCTGCGTGGGCATGCGTGGTTCGCGGGTTCAGTCAGTCACCAATGAACTGGCCGGTGAGCGCATTGATATTATTATCTGGGATGAAAACCCGGCACAGTTTGTCATTAATGCCATGTCGCCCGCCGAAGTGGTATCCATCGTCGTTGACGAAGATGCCGGCAGCATGGATGTGGCCGTCAGTGAGGATAACCTCTCCAAGGCGATTGGCCGCGGTGGGCAGAATGTCCGGTTAGCCAGTCAACTGACCGGTTGGCAGATCAATGTGATGAGCGAAGAGGAAGCGCTCAAGAAAGGCGAGACCGAAGCCAAGCAGGCTCTCGAACAGTTCGTCGTTGAGCTGGATGTTGACCAGGAAGTCGGTGAAGCGCTGGTCGAGGCCGGCTTTACCACGCTCGAAGAAGTTGCTTATGTGCCCAGCGAAGAGCTGACAAGTATTGAAGGATTTGATGAAGAAATCGCAGAAGAGCTGCGGAATCGCGCCCGTGATGCCCTGTTAGTGCAGGCGATTTCCGGTGGTGATAACGCTAGCAGCGATAAGGCGGCACCGGGCGATGCGCTTGCTCTAGAAGACTTGGAAGGTATGACTGCGCCATTAGCAGCAGCGTTGCGCGCAGCCGGTATTAATAACTCGGATGATTTGGCTGAATTATCGATCGATGAGTTATGCGAATACGAGGGTGTCGACGAAACCCAAGCCGGACAACTGATTATGGCGGCGCGCGCGCCATGGTTTGCATAACCACACTTGCGCGATGGTCGGCTGGCTGATACCAACGCGGCCAACTTACTGATATTGTTTACGAATTATTTTGAAGGCAAGACCACAGGAGTCGTTAATGTCCGAGGTCACGGTAAAAGAATTGGCAAAACTAGTGGGCGCAACCCCAGAACGTTTGCTTGAGCAGCTCGCTGAAGCAGGCGTCACGGTTGGCTCTGTGGATGCCAGTGTCAGTGACGAAGACAAGATGAAGCTGCTCAGTCACTTGCGCAAGGCGCGTGGTGGCTCGGATGGTGGTGCAAAACGTTCAGGATCGCGCATTTCACTTAAAAAACGCTCTCAGCAAGAAATCAAGCTCGGCGGCGGGAGTAAATCCAAAACCGTCGCTGTTGAATATCGACGGAAAAAAGTCTTTGAGCAGCCTGAACCAGAGCCGGCAACCAGTCAAAAGCAGCCAACAGCGACTACCTCGAAGCCTGAATCTGCTAAGGAGCAAGACCAGCCAGTTGTCGAACAAGAAAAACCAGTAAAATCGCCATCGGCCTCAACCGAGCAGGCGGATCAGCCCGCTGCAAAACAGGAAAAGCCCGAAGATCAAAACACACAACAAAAAGCCGAAGCTGTTGACCAAGTTAACGTTGCCTCGACAGACTCAGAACCGGCCGATAAAGCGAAAACAGAGCAAGCCGGCGATAAACAGCCTGAAACCAAAGCGGAATCTGATAAAGCTACCAGCGAAGATGACGATAAATCTCCGGCTAAGAGAAAATCACGGCTTCGCATTGTGGCCATGCCTGATGAAGCTCCTGGTATTCCGGTTGAGTCTCTCGACGAAAAAACTGAGAGAAAGCGTGCCAAACATGGTGGCAAAGGCCGTCGGGCGCGTGAAGAAAGCGGTGGCCGCCAAGAGCTGAGTTTTGGTGACGCGGCCGCCGGGCGTCGCAAGCGCAAAGCCAAAGGCAAAAAAGGTAGTGGTAAAACACCGGCCGAAGTCGCTAATAAACACAATTTCGAGAAGCCAACGGCTCCGATAGTGCGAGAGGTTGAGGTGCCGGAATCGATTTCGGTGACCGATCTTGCGCAACGCATGGCGGTCAAGGGCGTTGATGTGGTCAAGGTTCTGTTCAACATGGGCGTGATGGCCACCATCAACCAGGTGTTGGATCAGGATACCGCCATACTGATTGTTGAAGAGATGGGCCACAAGGCAAAAGCTCAGTCTGAAAACGCCCTTGAAGATGAAGCGCTTGCCGCAGTCGAACAGAGCGATGAGAAGACCCGTCCTCCGGTTGTGACCGTTATGGGTCACGTCGATCACGGTAAGACCTCCTTGCTTGATCATATTCGCCGCGCCAAAGTTTCCGCCGGTGAGGCCGGTGGGATTACCCAGCATATTGGTGCATATC
>DRZW01000038.1 GCA_011380105.1 Halothiobacillaceae bacterium | reverse complement strand
ATTACCCGCTGCGCGATGGCTTCATTCAGCCCGCTGATAATCTGGCTGGTGGAGGCAAACTTCACCCCACTTTCCACCAGTTCGGCGCTAATTGCCGGTATCTGTTGGCGTAGTTTTTCTAGCTCATCCACCGAGTCGGCTCGGAAGATGCGTGCCTTTAAGACCCCCGGTGTGGCGCGGTTAACCCGATATAAGTCCGATTCGGCCAGAATGCCTACCGGCTGGTTGTTATCGGTGACCAGTAAATGATGAAAGCCATATTCAGCCAGCATGATCGCTGCATCCAATACCGACTGATCTGCTTTGATGGCCACCGGATCCATACTGGCCAGCTCACCGATAGGTGTATTCGGGCCACGCTCCCGCGCCAGACCGCGAAAAGCTAGATCACGCAGGGTGACCAGCCCCAGCCGCCCTGAGTCTGGAAAATCCACCAGCAGCGCCTCGCGTCCGGCCTGCTCTAGCGCTCTGGCGGCCTGTGCCAGTGGTGTGTCAGCCGGCATACGAGGTGGGTGGGCTTCAATGCGTTTGGAAACCGGCGTCTGCGTATCGAGAATATTCGGCTCAGCGGAGCTGCCGGTTTTTTGCGGGCGATTGATCAGATACCCCAGACGCTGTCGTGCGAAACCCGCAAACGCATCGCTCTGAGCGAGTAACTGCTCAAAGACCGGGGCGGGAATTACAATTAGCTCTGCATCTTCAGCGACTTTTTGTCGGGTGGTCACCGCACGTTGATCTAATAACGCGCCCAAAGGGAAACTATCCCCCTCGCTGAGCGTCCAGACCGTTTTGGCCTGTTTATCGGGTGTTAGTCCATGGACCTGCCCGGACAAAATAACATAGAACGCCTCAGGCGGACCCATGTCAGGGTCGAGGATGATCGTGCCGGCCGGACAGTGCTTAATGTGCGACTGCTCGGCAACGGATCGCAGATCCTCAGCAGGGATTTGATCAAACGGGGCGATGCGGGCGAGTGCCGCGTGCAGATAGGCACTCTGGCGATCAGATTCCGGCATGACTGAGCCTTTGCGGTGTTAGTCCTTGAAGGCTTAAGTTACCACCGCTGGGGGTAAACGGGCAAAGGCTTAGCAAAACTTGTTATAGCTAAACACGAAAACTCAAGCGAGCAAGTCTAAGTGCAAATCCTCGCACAGTGAGCGATGAGATATATCAAGAAGATTGGGGGCAGGCCATCGGTAGCCTGCACGCTTTGCATCGGATCAAGCGCGCCCCAATTCACTCTAGGCGAATCGGTAGGCGCGAGGGATAAAATGGCCGGGAAGTTGTTTTTACGCTGACAACGACTGCGCCCGAAAGGAGCATGAAAGCTTTAAATCCGCATGCGACACCGCAATCGGACTGCAAAGAGGTTTTTTCGAGGCTCCCGGTTTTATTATAGCTCGTTAATACATCAGGCTATACATCCGGCGGCGATAGCTGCGGGTTAAAGGGTGTTCGCCGCCGAGCATTTCAAAGATTTTGATCATCCCTTTCTGACCGGCGCCTTCGTTGTAATTGCGGTCATGCAACATAATCTGATGATACTGCTCAAGCGCGCCTTCAAGATCATTTTGCATGGCCAGTTTCGCGGCAAGCTGCTCGCGGGCGGCGCAGTCTTTGGGGTTTACTTCGATCTGCTCGCGCAGTTCTTCCATAGAAGGCCCCTGTCCGGCTTGCTGGCTCATCTCAATTCGGGCTTTAAGCTCGCGGACGTCATCCCGGGTGGCGGCAGCCATCGGCAGGGCGTTTAGGATTTCGATGGCTTGATCGTATTGCGCTTCGGCGGCGAGAATGTTTGCAAGATCCAGCAGCACTTCAATATTTTCCGGCTCTTTTTGATTGGCTTGGCGCAATAGTTCTTTGGCCGCTTCGTTATCACCACTGTCTTGCAAGGCGCGGGCTTTTTGGCGAATCTGGTCAATCTCAGACTGCACATACTTGCCGATAAATTCGCGAATATTTCCTTCCGGTAAAGCGCCCTGGAACTGATCTACTGGTCGGCCATCGATGAACATTACCACCGTAGGCAGACTACGAATGCCCATTTGGGCTGCGAGCTCGCCTTCCTCTTCGGTGTTGATCTTAGCTAGTTTAAGTTTACCGCCGTAGGATTCGACAATTTGCGTTAACAGTGGCATTAACGTTTGGCACGGTCCGCACCATTCTGCCCAGAAATCCACTAAGACCGGTGTTTGCTGCGAGGCCAGTAAGACTTTTTCCTGAAATTCGGCACTAGAGACGGAATATACGTTTGCACTGGTATTCATATTCTTGTTCCGATGAAAAGTGATATTGGTAGCTTACCCTGTATTTGGTGATTAGGTGATCTCTTTTCAAGATCGTTCAGGAAAAATCTTGTGCTTCGGTTAGAATCTGGGATCGGCGCTTTTTGGTGCTGTACTTGAGCAATCATAGAGTTAAGGTATTTAACTGTCAGGAATAACGCTTTTATGTCGCAATACGATGCACAATCCATCGAGGTGCTAACCGGGTTGGAGCCAGTACAGAAACGCCCGGGCATGTACACCGATACAACCCGCCCCAATCACCTTGCCCAAGAGGTGATTGATAACAGCGTGGATGAGGCGGTCAGTGGTTTTGCCAAACAGATAAGCGTCACTTTGCACAGCGATAATTCTCTGACGGTAACCGATGATGGCCGAGGTATGCCGGTTGATATCCATCCTGAGTATGGTATCACCGGGGTTGAGCTTATTTTGACCCGCCTGCACGCCGGGGGGAAGTTTTCCAATAAAAGCTATCAGTTTTCAGGTGGTTTGCACGGCGTGGGAGTGTCGGTGGTCAACGCATTAAGCCGTCGGTTGGAGGTAGAGATAAAACGCGACGGTAAACGCTATGCCATTGCTTTTGAACACGGCGCGGTGGTCGAGCCACTGCAGGAGATTGATACCGTCGGCAAACGGAATACCGGCACCATGCTGCGGTTCTGGCCGGAGGAGTCGTATTTTGATCATCCTGGATTTAATCGCGCCCATCTTGAGCATGTGTTAAAGGCTAAAGCGGTGCTGTGTCCGGGGTTACTGGTACGGTTTTTTGATGAAAAAACCGGTGAGCAGCAACAGTGGCAATATGAGCAAGGCTTGCGGGATTATTTATTAGAGCAGGTCGGTAGTCAGGCGGTTATCCCTGAGGATGGGTTTGTCGGAGCGTTTACCGATACGGTGGCAAATGAAACCATGATGGTATCTTGGGCCCTGGTCTGGGCGGAGCAGCCGGTTGAGCCAGTAGCGGAAAGTTATGTTAATTTGATTCCAACCGTGCAGGGCGGCACGCATGTTAACGGCCTGCGCCAAGGCTTGGTGGACGGGCTGCGCGAATTTTGTGAAATCCACAATTTATTGCCGCGTGGCTTAAAGCTGGCCCCGGATGATGTCTTTGAGCGCGTGCGGTTTGTCCTCTCGGCGAAGGTAAACGACCCGCAGTTTGCCGGGCAAACCAAAGAGCGGCTTTCTTCGCGCAAGGTAACAGCATTTGTTTCCAATGCGATCAAAGATGCGCTTTCACTATGGCTTAACCAGCATCCGGATGTAGGTGAGCAGATTGCCAAACTGGCGATTGAATCGGCCCAAAAACGGTTACGTGCCGAGAAAAAGATTGCCCGAAAACGGGTTACCAGTGGTCCGGCTCTGCCCGGTAAACTGGCTGATTGTGCCGCCACTGATCTTTCCCGCACCGAATTATTTTTGGTGGAAGGTGATTCGGCTGGTGGCTCGGCCAAACAGGCGCGTGATCGTGATTTTCAGGCGATCATGCCGTTGCGCGGTAAAATTCTAAACACCTGGGAGACCGATCCGGCACAGGTGCTGGCTAATCAGGAGGTTCATGATATTGCCGTTGCCTTGGGTTTGGAGCCAGGTAGCGATGACTTATCCGGCCTGCGCTACGGTAAGATTTGCATTCTGGCGGATGCCGACTCGGACGGGATGCATATCGCCACCCTGCTGGTTGCGCTATTTCTGCGCCATTTTCGGGCCTTGGTCGAGCACGGCGCGGTTTTTGTGGCCATGCCACCGCTTTATCGGGTCGATCAGGGCAAGGAAACCTACTACGCATTGGATGAAGCCGAACGCGATGAACTCATCGCCCGTCTGGAAAAAAACCGAGCGCGGATTCAGGTTACCCGCTTTAAGGGCTTGGGTGAAATGAACCCGGTACAATTGCGTGAATCGACACTGGCTCCCGAATCACGCCGTTTAGTGCAGTTACAGATTGACGATCCGCAGGCGGTAGAGCAGTTATTCGATATGCTTCTGGCCAAAAAACGCGCAGCCGACCGTCGTCGTTGGCTGGAACGTCATGGTGATTTAGCCGAGGTTAGGGTGTGATCAATCGGTCGCGGATTCTGGCGGGGTTTGCTGCAGGCAGCTTACTGGTTAGCGCCGATCAGCTACAGGCCAAGCCCCGCATTCAGGTGCTGGGGTTAGAAGATGCCGCCTTAATGACCAACGTGGACTTGAGCGTGCCGCAAATCGCCTTTGGTTGTGATGCCTCCACCGCTCAGGCAAGGCGTTATCTGCGCAGTGCCAGCGAGGCCGCCGAACGGGCTTTGCAGGCATTGGGGCATTTTAATGCCGAAATAGAACAGCGTGTGGAGTTCAAGGATGGCTGCATTGTACCGATTCTGGAAATTGATGCCGGGCCGCCAACGTATCTTACTGAGGTTGAGCTAGATATCCCGCAGGCGTTGCTGGATTTTCAGGCCATATCAGACTTTATTGCCAACAACACCCCGAAAGTTGATGCCCCATTGGTGCAACGAGAGTATGACCAACTGCGCGATGGCATCCGTGATCGTGCTCATCGCTTAGGCTATCTGGATGCGCGCTATAGTAAAGCGCAGTTACGGGTTGATCCCGAAACCCAGACCGCCAAAATTATTTTGGTGATGGAGGCCGGTGAGCGTTATCGTTTTGGTGAGATTCAGATCATTCAGGATATTCTGCGCCCCAGCTTGGCTTCCAGCCTCGCTGGGGTGGCGCCGGGTGATGACTACACCAGTAGCCGTTTGTTACAGATTAACCGTAATTTAGGCAGCACCGACTACTTCCGGGCGGTCACGGTGCGGCCCATGCTAGAGCAGCGTGCTGACCATCAGGTGCCGATACAGGTTCAGACCACCGTAAACCCGCGCACCACCTATGAGTTTCGCGCCGGGTATGGCACCGACACCGGTCCTCGGGTCGGGGCGCGTATGATTCGCCGCTACATCAACAAACGCGGTCACAACATTGATGCGCGCACTTCCGTCTCCCAGGTCTCCCAGCGGATAGAGGCGGCCTACAGTATGCCGCGTAGCTCCGATCCGCTCTTTCAGAAATATGATATCTATGCCCGTGCCAACCGAGAAGATAACAATAATATCGAAACGCTGTCTTCCGCCGTCGGTGCGCAATGGGCGGTAGAGCGCGAGCGCTGGTCCACCTCCTTGTTTACCGAATACCTGCTAGAACGCAGTAAGTATGGCCGTGAACCGGCCGAGACCAATAACTTCTTGCTGTTAGGCGCGCGCGCCAGTCGTACCGAGGTCGATGACCCGCTATTCCCCACCCATGGGATGGTGCTGTCGACCTCCATACAGGGCGCGGCTGAAGAAATTGCATCTAGCACCTCCTTAATTCGGGGTACGGCTTTTGCGGGCTTTTACCTTCCGCTGGGGGATTTTATCTTTAAAGTGCGTGGTGAAGGCGGGGCTGTGGTCTCCAATGGATTTGATAAAGTGCCCAAATCGTTGCGTTTTTTCGCCGGTGGTGACAACTCGGTGCGTGGTTATGATTTTGAATCGCTAGCCCCGAAGAATGCTAATGGCCAGCTCGTTGGCGGGCAGTACAAAGTGGTGGGCAGCTTTGAGGCAATGTACCCGGTGGTTGGGGATGACTGGTTTATCGCCGGGTTTGTCGACACCGGTAATGCCTTTGATGATGTTAAAGATATGGATTTACATACTGGTACCGGTATGGGCGTGCGTTGGCGCTCACCCATCGGTCAGGTACGCTTCGATATCGGCGTGCCGCTAACGGGTGATGCTAATAACATCACCTTTCACATAGGCATTGGGGCTGACTTTTAATGGCAAAGCGGATCTCGGCGTTTAGCTTAGTCAGCCTGCTCCACTGGTTGACACAGATTCTCGGTTGGTTGCTCGGGACTGTATTGGCAGTCGTGTTTATCGCCGTGTTATGGCTCACGGCCAGCGAGTCCGGCGCTCGCTGGGCTGTTGGTCAGGCAGAATCATTTGTTCCTGAGCTTTCCGTCGGTTCGGTCAGCGGCAGCCTGTGGGGTGGGCTGATACTTAAAGATATCCATTATGCAGAAACACAGCCCGATGGTTTGAAGGCCGAAGTTGGGCTAGTCGAACTGGGGCTGGCTTGGTGGCCGTTCTGGCGCGCGGAAATAAAGCTCCAGCCGGTCACGGTGGTCGATGCACGCATTGCACTACCAGCCGCAGCGGAGGATGCCCCGCCCCCAGAACCCACTGATACCGATCCGCTGGCGGTATTTGAGCAAGACTGGCAACTACCGGTGAGAATTAGCCTGCCATCGGTAGTGATCAGTGATCTTACCCTCATGGTCGACAGCCAGCAGATTGACCTGCATCACCTGCATCTATCGGCGTTTGTGGCCGGGGCAGATGCCACGCTGAATCTTTATCAGCTTGATGTGCAGACCGATCAGGCACAAGTTTCTGCCGAAGGTGCTGTCGCACTCGGGCTCGACCCGGCGCATCATCTGGATGCCAATCTTAATTTTTTGGTCAATGCCGAGGGTAACCGGCTGGATGGACGGGTGGCTATAGCCGGTGCCTTGCCGCAGGTAGAGATTCGCCCGGAGATCGCGATCAACCCTGTTGACCTACCGCCTGTTTATGCCTACGGCCGAGTTGAAGCCAGCCCTGAGCAGGTGGTGCTTGACCGGCTGACATTAAACATACTAGATGGGGTGTTATGTACCGGTGGGCAGCTTGATTTGGTCGATGGCCTCTCAGGACAGTTTGATGTACAGGCCACTGAGCTCAACCCCGGTTGCTTCGATCCACAGTTCGACGGGACGCTGAGCTTTAAACTCGATGGCCGTTTTGATCTCAGTCTGGAGCAGCCGATGGTTGAGGTCAGGCTTGATCAGTTCAGTGGCTCGGTGGCCGGCGAGCAGATTGAACAAATAAGCGGGTTGATTAAGCTGGCTGATAATCACCTAAACGTCGATTTAAAAGCCCATTTCGCCGATGGGCGTTTTGATCTTAATGCCGATTTAGGGCTGGATGCCCACAGCCCGGTTAGCGTGGATTTAGAGGCCCGGCAGGCACAGCTTGCCCCCTTTGTGCTGCCCGTGCTGCTGGGCGTGGATGAGTTGCGCCCGCTGCTAGCCGAAACACCCCGGGATTTATCACTGCTGCTTGATGCCGATCTGAGCATTCAGGGCAGCATGCCCGATACAACCCAGCCCTTAGAAACGCTGCCGGCGTTTGAAATGGCATTAAAAAAGTTTTCTCTGGATGTGGCCGGACTGGCTGAGGGCATTGATGCATTCGCTGTGCAGACCGGCTTTGATCTGCGTTCTGCCGATGAGCAATTAGCCCTGAGCGATTGGTTTATTGAGCTCCCCGGTTTGGCGATGAATGCAGATATTCAAGCAAATTTGACCGCGTTGTTGGCGGACATAGCCGGTGATGAACAAGACAAACCAGAAATCCCCCCCTGGCAGCAAACCCCGGTACAGATTGATCTTGACTTTAGCGTGCCTGAAATCGCTGCATTGCCTTGGGCGATGATCACCCCCTTTGCACCTGAGCTAGATGCCTTTGCAACCCCCACAGGTGCAGTGAATTTAAATCTGGCTGTCAGTGGTGATGCCTTAGCCCCCGTCGGTTCCGGTCAATTACAGTTAAGCGGATTTCACGGTTTTGATGCGCGTGTTGATCGGGCTGTGTTCGAATTCCAAGCGCAAGGATTAGAGCAGGCTGAATTGGTTTTCGATATCAGTGAGGTGGAATACGCACAACAGCGCCATCTTGATCGTGCCCGTCTGCGTCTAGAGGGTGGTTTGGCGCATCTCACTGCCCGTCTAAGCGCGCAAAGCCCGCATGCGGATGCCGAGTTTGCCTTGGAAGGTGGCCTAATCGATGAACGATTTACCGGTCACATAACCCGCCTGTGGCTGGCAGTGCCGGAGATTGCTGAGTTAGAAACCACCCAACCTGCGGCTTTTGCAGCCGATGGTGATGCCCAGCAGATAGAGAATTTCTGCCTTGCCCCGCGCAAACTTGGCCCAAATGCCATTGCTGCCAGTGCCGATGTCGGTCAGCTTTGTGTCAGCGCCTCGCATCAGGCCGGAGCCGTTAATGCCCGTGCTAGGGGAGATTGGTTGCTGGCGGATTTATTAGCTATGACCGGATTGCCTGATTTTGCGCAGATTGAAGCCCCGGGGCGGTTATTTCTGAATGTGGATGCTTCGCTCGATGCCGCAGGCGTGCCGGATGTCCAGGCCTCGTTGTCATTGCCTGCGAACGAGGTGCGTTTTAAGAACGAAAGCTTCCCGGATCTGGCCTATCAGGATTTCAACGTTGATGCCAGCCTGAAAAATCAGCAGCTTAAGGCACAGGCACAGGGTGGATTAGTCGGCTACTTTAGTTTTGCTCTCGATGGTGATTATCACCTTGAATCCGAGCAGTTCAACGCTGAGTTTCAGCTAGCTGGTATTGAAGAACAGGGGATATCACTGGCGGCACTGGTTCGTCTGACCGAAGAAATCTTAGGTACGGCCATCGGCCCGGTGGATGAGGTATCCGGCTGGCTGTCGGCACAGATCCACGCTAGCGGAAACATTGATTCACCAGTTTTTGATGGTGAAATCCTATTAGAAGAGCTCGCTTTCGATTCACTGGAAACCGGCACCGCCTACCATGATGGCCGGATATTGCTGACACTGACTGAAGATGGCAGCGTTAGCCTCGATGGTGGATTGTCTGGTAAGGCGCAGACCCCGGATGTGCCGGTATTTGAACCCAATCGGGTGCGTACCCGTGCTTCAGCACCCACCGAAGGGCGACTGACGCTGACCGGGTCGGGTTCGATTGCCGATTTAACTGACTGGTATTTTGACTTACATGTGGCCGGAGAGGCCATCCCGGTATTACGCCTACCGGTACTGGCCTTGGATGCCCGCCCGGATTTGCAGATTCATGCCCGCTCTGACGGAGCCAGTGTGCGTGGTGTAGTGCATGTACCGCTGGCGATTGCACAGGTGGCTGATCTGCCGCAGTCCGCTGTTACCAGCTCATCCGATTTGGTGATTGAAGGTCAAACCGTCGAAGAGCCGGTATCACCCTATGCGTTGACCGGCGATATTGACTTGCTACTGGGCGATGAAATCAGCCTGCGCGGATTGGGTTTCGCCAGCCGTGTTGCCGGTGAGCTGAAAGTGATTCTACGCCCGGATGATCCGTTATCATTAGTTGGCGAGATCAGTTTGGTTGATGGCCGCTATTCGGCACTCGGCCAGACCCTAAAGGTTGAGACTGGTCGGTTGATTTTTGCCGGTCCACCGGGTGACCCCGGTTTGGATGTTAGCGCGATTCGTGAATTGCACGATGCCGATGACACTGTGGCCGGATTAAAAATCACCGGCAGTCTGACCGAGCCGGTGGCCGAGGTGTTCTCACGCCCACCCACCTCCCAGAGCGATGCGCTGTCCATGCTCCTAACCGGACGGCGATTGGGGCAAGGTGGCTCGTCTGATGAAGGTGCACTATTGATGAATGCGATTACCGGTCTTGGGTTGCGTGGTGGTGATACCTTGGCCCAGCAAGTGGGTTCGGCATTTGGTTTTGATGAATTTGGTATCGATACCGATAATGGTTTGGCCGGAACGCGGTTGTCAGTGGGACGGCAAATCACCGACAACCTACTGGTGCGTTATGCCATTGGCGTATTCGATGGGGTGGGGGAGCTGATTACCCGCTATCGGATTAATCGGGCACTATCTATTGAAGTGATCACCAGCCCTGAGTCGCAGGGTGGGGATGTGATCTATCAATTTGATCGGGATTAAGCATGGCGGTTTTTGCCCTGCTGGGATTGGGATTAATACTGGCGCTTTCCTATCTGCCAAGCTGGTGGGTGCGGCAGATCATGCAACGCTACAGCCAGCCAGACGATCGCTTTGCTTTCTCCGGGGGTGATCTGGCACGATATCTTCTCGATAAGAATCATTTAGAGCATGTAGTGGTTGAACAGACTGATCACGGTGATCACTATGACCCAGCTGATAAAGCCGTACGCCTGTCTGCTGCGCATTTCACCGGTCGATCCTTAACCGCGATTACTGTTGCCGCCCACGAAGTAGGCCATGCCCTGCAACATGCCGAAGGCATGCCCGCCTTTCAGCGTCGTCAGGAAATAGTACAGCGTACCCAATGGGCGCAGAAATTAGCCGGCTGGCTATTGATCGCCATACCGGTGGTCACCGTCTTACAAAAACAAGCACTGGCCGGGTTGGTGATGTTCGCCGTGGGTGTTTTAACCATGGCCATCCCCGTGTTTGCTCATCTGGCTACACTGCCCACAGAGATCGATGCCAGCTTTAAACGCGCCTTGCCAATGCTGCATAAAGGTGGTTGGCTAAAGGCAGAAGACAAGCGCCCGGCGCGGCGAATTTTACAAGCCGCAGCCCTGACCTATGTAGCTCAAGCGCTGTCCTCGCTATTAAACGTATTTAAGTGGATGCGCGGCCTGCGCATGTAATGCCCGTTTACAAACCTGGAAAAAACATGACACAAAGTAAGTATCTTCAAGTAGCCCTCCAAGCCGCTAAAGCGGCTGAAAGCGTTGTGCGCCGTTACTGGCAGCAAAACGTGGAAGTGGAAATCAAAGCAGATGCCACCCCGGTGACAGTGGCGGATGTGGAAACCGAAAAAGCCATCAAGGCCGTCATCCTAGAGTCCTTTCCCGATCATGGTTTTTATGGCGAAGAAACTGGCAAAACCCACCCGGAGGCGGAGTTTACTTGGCTGGTTGACCCGATTGACGGCACCAAAAGTTTCGTGCGCGAGTATCCGTTCTTCTCCACCCAGATCGCATTGATGCAGGGAGATGAACTGATTTTAGGTGTTTCCAGCGCGCCGGTATTTGGTGAATATGCCTATGCCGAGCGCGGCGGTGGCGCGTTTTTTAAAGATAAAACCGCGCGGGTATCCGCTATTACCGAATTGCCGCAAGCCACCCTCTCGTTGGGCAACCTGACCACACTAGCAAAAAAACCGATTGGCTGGGCCGGTTTGGCCACACTGGTTTCACAGGTTAACCGCACCCGCGGCTATGGTGATTTTTATCACTACCACCTGCTGGCACGTGGCGCGATTGATTTAGTGATCGAATCTGATGTAAACGTACTCGATATTGCCGCTTTGTCGGTAATAGTGCAGGAAGCCGGTGGCGTTTTCACCGATTTGGACAACCAACCAGTTGGACTGGATACCACTACTGTTTGTGCGGCTGCCAGTAGCGAGTTGCACCAGATTGCCCGTAAGCGCTTAGGGTATTAGCATTCCAAGCGGTGCAAGATCGCTCTGAGAACCTGAGCGCCCACAACATTTCCCAGAATCGTGGGCGCGCAGACTCTGCACGCATGCCAGGCAGATTAGGTCGCCCAGAATCTAGACTCTGACAGAATTGGCGTAGGACGCTTGGAATCTGGGCCCTTAAAGTGGTGGGTGATGTTGCTGTAGGAGGGCGGCTGTGCCGTACGACAAACCTAGCACGATGCAAGCAACCGCCCGGTAAACCACCCTCCCACCAAAGCCTGTCAGTTTCTTGCCTGGCCCCCAGGAGATTGTGCTTATCGCTGCTCGCGCTGGGCAATTAACACATCGGCTGGGGCGTGGATTAAGATGGTTTGCGCTACGCTACCCAGCAGCAGGTGCTCTACACCACCTAGGCCATCATTACCACAGGCGACCAAGTCGGGGTTGGTAGCATTAATGCGCTCTAACACGGCAGTCCCTGGGTAACCCAGCACGACCTCCACGCGGAATTGATCTTCACTCAGCTCAGCCTGCTGGGCGAATTTATACAGTTTTTGCTCTAGGCGTTGTTGTTCTTCTTCTTTGAGTTGCTCATAGGCACTGATGCTGGCACCAGACTGGCCGATGGTGGTTTCAAACCAAGTTTCGTGCGCATGCATCAGGGTGAATTCGGCATTGGGCGCCACTTGTTTCGCCAATTTTAAGGCATCTAGGCTGGTATTGGAGAAGTCGATCGCGACAAAAACCCGCTGATAGGGGCCGCTTATGGCCGCCTTGTTGACCAGCACGGGTAGCTCCGAGCGCGATGCAACCCGCTCGGCAGTCGTGCCGACCAGATAATCAGCCAGGTGGCGGCCACTATGCGCGCCGAGCACGATCATATCAGCCCGTTTGGCTTTCGCCTCTCTAATCAGCGCTTTGTACGGCGATAAGCCCGATGTTGTGGCCGCTTCAATGGGTTGATCGGGTTTGTTGGTCAGTTTATCAGCATCGGTTTCAATCGCGGCGATAGCCTCGAAGCGCAAATTATGGCGCACTTCATCCGGGTCGAGATTTTCGCCCTTGATAAACCACCATAATGGGGTTTCTTTGATCACATGAACTGCAACCAGGCGGGCATTGAGGTTTTTTGCTAAAAGTCCGGCGCGTTCCAATGCGCGGCTACCGTGTTCGGTCAAGTCATGACCAGCGAGAATAGTATTGATCTCAGCCATGTGATCGCTCCTTATCTGTCTTTAAATAACCTGTGGGCGTACCCCTGTATCATTGAGCATATCAAAATTACCAGCAGGGAACTGTTAAAAAAAACGGCTGTGTACTTTGATTGCGTTATCGCGTGCAAATCAAAGGCATCCATGCTGCTCTCAAGCGCAGCGTCCCGTCGCTGGTTGCAAGGCGTTAAGCACTCAAACACGCTCGTTGCCGCTTTTCGAGGTTACTTAGAATAGGCTGGCTTTACCCAGCTAATGGATCAACCCCCAGCTCACGCAAGCAGCGTGCGGTGGCAATCATGGGCATGCCCATAATGGCGCTAGGGTCTTGCGAGTGCATGGATTCCACCAGTGCACTACCCAAACCCTCCGAGCGCATACTGCCCGCACAGGAAAAGGGCTGTTCGCGTTGCAGGTATGTGTTGATGGAATCAGAATCCAGTTGGCGCATTTTGACGCGAACCGCCTCATACCAGTCGCGCCGACCATGGGGGGCGATTAGGGTTAAGCCAACATGAAAAACCACTTCCTGACCGCTTATTGTCTGTAATTGGGCGCGGGCTTTCGTGGCATTGCCGGGTTTGCCCAGCATGGCACCATTGCACTCTAGTATCTGATCTGAACCGATGATCAGCGCATCCGGATGGCGTTTTTGGACATGCTCTGCCTTGCTTGCTGCTAGGCGGATACAGGCCTGTTTGGGTGTTTCGTCAGGCAGGGGGGATTCGTCAATATCCGCCGGGTCAGTGGTGAACTTAAGTTGTAAACGTTCGAGCAGCATACAACGGGTTTGGGAGCCTGAGGCGAGAATAATCTTAAGGTTGCTTGGCATATGGTGGCTTGCGCGTTAGAATTGTCCGATTAAGAGTTTGGCGTTCGTTATCAAGTCGGCGCGGTTTAACGCTCCGGTCTTGGCTTGAGGTGGGCATGGCCCGTAAGCAAGGTTATCATCGTACATCTGGAATCGATGTGCAAAGTGCCTGTCGTAGTGGACATATCGAGCAGGGTGAGGTCGATTTAGGCGCCCAGCCCCGCTGTGCTGATTTAGCCGGTGATGCGCCAGTGGCATTGAAGTACCATCTGGCGTTTTTCGATAGTGGTGCTGCCCACCCGTTAAGCTGTGCTATTAAAGTGCAAACCAAAGTCCGCGTTGCTTGTGCACGTTGCTTAGAGCCGGTGGAAATACCGATTGATACCACCTCACAGGTCGCATTTGTGTTCAGCGAAAATCAGGCTGAGCATGTTGATCCTAGCTTCGAGCCTGTATTGGTAGATGAATCCGGCTGCATTGATCCAT
>DRZW01000138.1 GCA_011380105.1 Halothiobacillaceae bacterium | reverse complement strand
CTGTTACGGTCTGTCCCGGCGCCGGGTGACTGTTTCCACCTCCGGTATTATTCCGGCGATTGATCGGCTGGCAGAAGACCTGCCTATTTCACTGGCTATCTCCTTGCATGCTGCCAATGACCGGCTGCGCGATGAGATCGTGCCGATCAACGAAAAATATCCGATCGATCAACTCATGGCTGCCTGTGATCGTTACGCCAAAGTAGTGCCGCACGGGGCTATTATCTATGAGTACGTCATGATCAATGAAGTCAACGATACCCCCGAGCATGCCGAACAGTTAATACGCCTACTTGAGCCACGCAAGGAAGCGGTTAAACTTAATCTGATTCCCTTTAACCCCTTCCCCGGTTCGGATTATCAGCGCCCCTCCCGAAATCGCATCGAGCGATTCCGCGCGCAATTAAAGGCGGCGGGAATTAATACCGTGCCGCGCAAAACCCGTGGCGACGATATTGATGCGGCATGTGGGCAGCTTGCTGGTAAAGTAGTGGATCGCTCCAGGCGCCAAGATCGTCTGGCGCAAATGGGATTGGGTCAAGCGGTTGTTGAGGTAACGGAATAATGAAACAAGCTGCGATGATTTCTCCACGCTGGGTTTTGTTGCTTGTACTAGCGCTAATGCTTGCTGGCTGTGCCAGCGATGGCCCCCTAAAGCGAGACTCTGATCGCGGTGGTTTGGCGCAACGTGATCGTGCTGCCGAGGTCAATACCGAGTTGGCTGTGGGTTATATGCGTGAAGGGCATTTAGATGTTGCCGTTGAAAAAGCCGAGCGGGCGATTGAAATCAACCCACGCTACAGTCCAGCGCGGCATGTCTATGCGCTGCTGTTAGATCAGCTTGGGGAAGTGGCCAAGGCGGGTCGCGAGTTCGAAGCGGCGATTCGTTATGCCGATAAGCGCGATTCTGATCTAGCAAATAACTATGGTGCATTTTTATGCCGCCAGGGTGAATATGACAAGGCGCAGGCCATGTTCAGTCGGGCGTTAGAAAACCCGCTCTATAAAACACCTGAATTTGCACTGACCAACTCCGGGCGTTGTTACGAGCGTGCCGGTGCGTTCGAGCAGGCACTCAGCCGCTATGAGCAGGCGCGGCAAGCAGAGCGGACTCATGGTCCGGCCACCTTGGGAATGGCCCGTGTCTACTACGAGCTCGGAGAATATCAGAAAGCCTTTGAACTCATGCAGCAATACAGCGCGCGCAACCGGCATACGCCAGATTCTCTGGCGACAGCGATTCGTATCGACCGTGCGGTTGGCAATGAACAGTCGCTGGCCAACCACCGCCTAATTCTGCGTGGGCGTTTTCCTGATTCACCCGAGGCTGAAGCACTCGAGCGAGGAGACCTATAAATGAATGATCGAGATCGGCAGGATCCGGCAATCAACCAACCACGTGCCGATGGCGCAGCTCAGGCGGATGCAGACACCGATGCGCGTCTGCTAGGTGCTGGCGGACCGAGCTTAGGCGAACGCATTCGTCGTGCCCGTGAAGCGAAAAACCTGGATCAGGCTGATCTGGTCGAACCGCTAAACCTCGATTTGCGGGTGATTATCAACGTTGAGCGCGATCAACTTGATCAGACGCCCGGTCGACCTTTTATCATCGCCTATATTAAAAGCTGGGCTGAGCAACTCGACTTAGACCCCCAGGTGCTGATTGCCCAGTATCAGGCGCAGACCGCACCGCCCAGCACGCAAATAAACGGGGGCCAACACCCGACGCTTGATGTTATGGACGAAGGCAAAGGGCGGTTGCGTAAATGGCTGACTAGCCTGTTTATAGTGCTTATTCTGGCGATCGTGTTGGCGCTGGCAGTACAGTTTGGTGCCGACAAATGGTCGCAATGGTTTGCCGATGAAGCCGAACAGCTAACCACCGAGCAAACCCATTCGGGTAACCAAACGACCCCTGAGATGATTGAGTCGGCGATAGCCCCGCTGCAATCTGCTGCTTTGCCCGAGCAGTATCTGTCATCGCTAGATGTGCCCCCTCCGCCCACGCAAACCGCATTGCCCGCCGATGAGGGCCTTGCCCCTCTGCCTGCGATGGAGGAGGGGGGTACTGTGGATGACCATGAACAGGCGCAGCAGGATGGTGTGATGTCAGCCCAAGAGCCAGAGTCGGTTGCTAAAGAGGCGAGCATTGAGTCCGAGCCGACCGCGCCCACAGCCGAGACCGAAGAACGGCTGCAACTACGTGCCTCCGGCGGGGACTGCTGGATTGAAGTACGCTCGGCAGAAGGAGAACGCCTGATGTATGACGTGCTCAGAGATGGTAATAGCCGCAGCTTTAGCGGCAAGGGGCCTTTCAACTTGGTTTTGGGCAACCCATCGGTGATGGAAGTGCTTTGGGATGGCGAGCCGGTTGATCTAGAAGGCCGCCATGATCTTACCGGCGTGTTGCGGATAGAGGTGGGAGGCTAGCTGCGTGTCTGAACCACCTTGTGTGCCTCGCCGGTTGTCTCGGCAGATCAAAGTCGGCTCAGTGCCAATCGGTGGTGATGCGCCGATTGCGGTGCAGTCGATGACCAATACCGATACCTGCGATGTTGATGCCACTGTCGCCCAAATTCGGCGTCTGCAGCAGGCCGGCGCTGACTTGGTTCGGGTCTCCGTGCCAGATATGGATGCAGTTGTTGCCTTTGGCAAAATTCGCGCCGCAGTTGATATTCCGCTGGTCACTGATATACATTTTGATTACCGGATTGCATTGCAAGTCGCCGAGTTAGGCGCTGATTGCCTGCGGATTAATCCGGGCAACATTGGTCGGGCTGATCGCGTTCGGCAGGTGATTGATGCAGCCCGTGATAATGGCATCCCCATCCGCGTCGGTGTCAATGCCGGTTCACTGGAAAAAAGCATCCAGAAAAAATACGGTGAACCCACCGCCGATGCGCTGGTGGAATCGGCTTTGCGGCATATCGACCTGCTGGATAAATTCGATTATCCTGAGTTTAAAATCTCGCTTAAAGCCTCCGATGTCTGGATGACGGTGAATGCGTACCGCAAGCTAGCCCGCCAGATTGAGCAGCCATTGCACCTAGGCATTACCGAGGCCGGTGGCCTGCGTTCAGGCGCGGTTAAATCCGCTGTCGGACTGGGTATGCTGTTGGCCGAGGGTATTGGCGATACACTGCGGGTTTCACTGGCGGCCGACCCGGTCGAGGAGATCAAGGTTGGTTGGGATTTGCTAAAAGCGCTGAAATTGCGCACCCGCGGGGTAAACCTGATTGCCTGCCCCTCCTGTGCTCGTCAAAAGTTTGATGTCATCAAAACCGTCAATGAACTAGAACAGCGCATTGAAGATATCGACGTGGCCATGGATGTCGCGGTGATCGGATGCGTGGTCAACGGTCCGGGTGAGGCCCGCGAAGCTGCCCTTGGCGTGACCGGTGGCCAGCCGAACCTGATGTACGAAAATGGCAAGCCGTCACGCAAACTCAGCCAAGAGCAACTCGTCGATGAGCTCGAAGCGTCCATCCGCAGCCGGGTGGCGCAACACCGACAACAAGACAACGCCTGACTATAACCTGAACTATTTATGAGCAAACGTCTGCAAAGCATTCGCGGGATGCATGATTTACTCCCCGAGCAAACCCCGATCTGGCGTGACTTGGAAGCAGTTCTAATCGACACCGCGCACCGCTATGGCTACGAGCAGATTCGGATGCCGATTGTGGAACTCACCGAACTGTTTGCCCGCTCTATTGGCGCGGTTACTGATATCGTCGAAAAAGAGATGTACACCTTTGACGACCGCAATGGTGACTCGCTCACCCTGCGCCCGGAGGGTACTGCCGGTTGTGTTCGTGCTGCACTCGAGCATGGCCTGATTCATAATCAACAGCGCAAACTGTATTATATGGCCCGATGTTTCGCCACGAGCGCCCACAAAAAGGGCGCTACCGACAGTTTCATCAATTTGGTGTTGAGGCATTCGGTGTGGCAGACCCGGCACTGGATGCGGAACAAATCCTCATGGCCGCACACCTCTGGCAAGCACTGGGGCTTGAAAATGTGCGACTAGAGATCAACACCTTAGGCAACCCGCAAGCGCGCGCGGCACACCGTGCGGTGTTGATTGAATACCTACAGGCCCATGAGGATCAGCTCGACGATCAGGCTCGCTCGCGGCTACATAGCAATCCGCTGCGGATTTTGGATAGCAAAGACCCTAAAACCGCTGAGATTGCCGCCGGTGCCCCGCCGTTAAGTGATTATTTAGATGACGAGTCCCGTGCCGATTTTCTGGAAGTCCAGCGGCTGTTGGATGCCCTGGGCATTGACTATCAAGTAAACCCCAAACTGGTTCGCGGACTGGATTATTACAACAAAACCGTTTTTGAGTGGATCACCGATGATCTAGGCGCACAAGGTACAATCTGTGCCGGAGGTCGCTACGATGGCTTAGTGGAACAATTAGGTGGTCGGGCAACACCAGCGGCGGGGTTTGCGATTGGTTTAGAGCGCCTGATCGCGCTGATGACCGCCCCGGAGACCACGGGCACAGCCGATGTGTATTTGGTCGTGCCGGAAGATGGCCGCAAGGCCGCCGCACTCAAGCTAAGCGAACAGCTACGTGCCGAATTTCCCACCTTGCGCGTGCAGTGCAACCTCGGTGGCGGAAGCATGAAGGCACAGTTTAAACGGGCTGATAAAAGCGGTGCGGCCATAGCGGTGATTATCGAGGCAGATGATGGCAGCGAAGTGACCATCAAACCGTTACGTGGTCAGGGCGAGCAGACATTAATTCCCACCAACCAGCTTGCCGGGGTGATTCCCGACTGGTTGAATATTCAGGCATAAGATAAAAGCGCGCAGCGCGATAGGATTAAATATGGTTGCATCTGATGACGAACAGGTAGAACGCTTACGCGAATGGTGGAATGAGCACGGTAAAACCGTTATAGCCGGTGTTGTACTGGGTGTGGCGGGTTTATTGGGCTGGTTTGGCTGGCAGAGCTATCAGGAAAACCGGCTTAATGCAGCAGCGGTGGCCTATGCCCAGCTAGATCAGGCAAGCACGATTCCGGCGCAGACCGATCCTAAGCTGATCGAAGAGGCGCGTGAATTTGCCGAAACCTATTCCGGCACCGCTTATGCGCCGCTGGCTTTGCTAATCGGTGCGAGTTTGGCAACCGAGCACGACCAAATCTCGGTGGCTATCGCTTATTTAGAACGGGTTCGTGAAACCGCCTCGGAGCGTGAATTGGTTGCCACGGCCCAATTGCAATTGGCGCGTTTACTCTGGTCAGAGGGCAAGCATGAACAGGCTCGCGCCACCCTGACCGACCCACCAGCCGGCTTTACTAGCCTGTTTTATGAACTAGAAGGCGATATTGCAGCCGATCAGGGTGATATTGCCGGCGCACGTGCTGCCTATGAGCGAGCAATTGAAATAGGTAGCGGGCAATTAGTCGGCTTAAAGCTCGATAGTCTGCCTGCGGAAACGCAAGGAGACCCGCTATGAAAGTATCAATATCACCTACCCGTTCTTTTCTGGCGCAGGCCAGTCTGCTTTTAGTATTAGCCGGTTTGATTGTTGGCTGCTCGACCCCGCGTGAGTTTGCCAAGCCAGTTGAACTGACCGAGATCGACAATCAAATACCGCCCCAGATCGCTTGGCGCGCCGATGCTGGCCGGGATCAAAAAAGCAAATTAGCCAATATTGCCCCGGTTGTTGTCGATGACCTGGTTATTGTGGCCGACCCTCGTGGAACCGTTCGTGCCTACAAGCAAGAATCCGGCGACCTGATTTGGCGTTACGAGCTTGGATTCTCTCTAAGCGCCGGAGGCGGTGCTGGTGATGGTGTGGTGGTTTTCGGTGGTGAACGTGGTGAGATTGTTGCCCTTTCGGCTGCGGATGGTCAGAAGCTGTGGGCAGAATCCATTAACGCCTCGATTGATACCGCCCCTAGCGTGGCTTTTGACCGGGTTTTGGTGCGCGCTAAAAATGGTACCGCCCGACTGCTCGACTTAACCGATGGCAAACGCCGGTGGCGCGTGGCCAAAACACCACCACCTCTGACCTTGCATGGCCAGAGCCAGGCGGTGATGTTCTCCGATGCGGTCGGCTTGGGCTTTGATAATGGCAGCTTTGGTGTCTATGATCGCACCTCAGGTCGCGAGATCTGGAACACCCAGGTAGCTCAGCCTACCGGCCGTACGGATGTCGATCGGATGGTCGACATTGATGCCAATCCGGTCTTTGCCGACGGAGTGTTTTATGTCGGCACCTATCAGGGCCAGTTGGCCGCCTTATCCGCTGAGGGTGGTCGGACGCTCTGGTCGCGTGATTTCTCAATTTATCAGGACTTAAACCTAGATGCCCGTGCAATTTATCTGGTGGATGAGTCCTCCGTGCTATGGGCGATTGACCGTCGCAGTGGCGAAACCCTCTGGCGTCAACCGGACTTTATGTACCGCGGCCTGACCGCGCCTGCCCTGGTGGGTGACTACCTGCTGGTGGGCGATTATGAGGGCTATGTGCACCTTATTGAGCGCGATACTGGTCTGAATTTAGGCCGCACGGGTTTGGGCGATCGTATTGTCTCACCGATGGCTGTCGCCGATGAACGTGTTTTTGCGGCTACTCGTGGTGGTCGCCTGTACGCGATCACCCTGCCTTAACGGAAATACCCACCTGCCATGAAACCGGTTCTCGCCTTAGTTGGTCGCCCGAATGTAGGTAAATCCACCCTTTTTAATCAGCTTACCGGCTCACGCGATGCGCTGGTGGCTGACTTTGCCGGGCTAACCCGGGACCGTCAATACGGCACCGCGCGTCCCAAAGAAGGGCCGGAATGGCTGGTGATTGATACCGGCGGCTTATCTGGCGAGCAGGGCGGTATTGATGCCTTAATGCAGGAGCAGGCCTGGCTTGCCGTAGAAGAGGCCGATCTGGTGGCCTTTATGGTTGATGCCCGAGCCGGCATTACCGCAGCCGATGAAGAGATTGCCCAACATCTGCGCCGCACCGGTAAAACAGTGCTGCTGGTGGTCAACAAAATTGATGGCTTGGATGAGTCTCAAGTCCGTTACGAATATTACGGTTTAGGCTTGGGCGAGCCTGAATTGATAGCTGCAGCCCACAATCGGGGATTGTCGTCGGTCTGGGCACGGCTGGAGGACTATGCGGAAGATAACGGCTTTGATGCCAAGCCAGAGCCAGTTGCCGAAGAAGGCATTATTGTGGGGTTAATCGGTCGACCAAATGTAGGCAAATCTACCCTTGCTAACCGTATACTCGGTGAGGAGCGGGTGCTGGCATTTGATGAGCCTGGCACTACGCGGGATAGTATCTTTATCCCCTTTGAGCGTGATGGCAAACCCTACACGTTGATAGACACCGCCGGGGTGCGTCGGCGTGGCCGGATTAAAGATAAAATTGAAAAATTCAGTATTGTCAAAACCCTACAGGCGATTGATGCGGCGAATGTCATCGTACTGGTGCTCGATGCTCACGAGGCGATTACCGAGCAAGACCAGAGCCTGCTCGGCTTTGTGGCTGAGCGGGGCCGGGCTTTGGTGATTGCGGTTAACAAATGGGATGGCCTTGATGCTGATCAGCGCGAGCGCATTCGCCAGCAGATTGATATGAAACTGGGTTTTGCCGATTACGCTGAGATACATTTTATCTCCGCGCTGCATGGTAGTAACGTCGGGCATCTGTTTAAAAGCGTCGATAGCGCTTTTGAAAATGCCATGAAAAAACTGTCCACCAACCAGCTAACCCGCACCTTAGAAGAGGCTGTGGAAAACCACCAGCCACCGCTGGTAAATGGGCGTCGGATTAAATTGCGCTACGCTCATCAGGGCGGGAGTAATCCGCCGGTAATCGTCATTCATGGCAAGCAGACAGCCCGCCTGCCAGGGCATTATCAGCGCTATTTAGAAACCTATTTTCGTCGAGAATATCAACTTTCTGGCACCCCGGTGCGGATTGCGTTTCGCACCGATGACAACCCCTATGAAGGCCGCTTTGATAAACGCACGCCCTTGCAGCGTTATAAAGAGCAGAAAGCTGCCAAGCGCCGCCAATCAGGGTATTCCAGCAAGCGGTAGCTGCTACGCGGTTACCGCGTAACATGGATTTAGGCGCTTTCCGCGTGCAGGTCTAGCCGCGCGGCTCGAAAACCCTGTTACGCAACCCGATTGCTGCGCTTATAAGCCGAGGATGCGCAGATTCTGCGTGCCAAATCAGCCAAGGCAGGTTTTCAGAGTAAACTGTGTACCGATCGGTCATTAGGAAGGCTCTTCAAAATAATCAGGGTTTCCACTGGTGTTGCTCTATTCGGCTGGTAGCGCATCGAGCATGGCTTCAATCTCTTTGGCTTTTGGTGCGCCTTTTTGTGATAACTCCTCGGTAAAGACGCTCAGGCGGTGCTGTTCCATCGCGGTGATAATCGCTTCGATTTGATAGAACAGCGGCAGGCTGGGTTGTTTGCGGCCTGCGGCTTTTTGCACACGGGCAAATAAGGGTGAGAATGCGACCCGCAGCATCCGGTCGCGTTCGGGGTTGCGTTCGGTTTTCTCTAAGCGTTTGTCAGCTGCCTCTAGGACGGTGGGAAGCAGAGCAAAGCGCGTCGGAGGGGTGTGCCATACCCATTTGGGGTGGATGAGTAGGGCCATTTGATCGCCAATTTCGCCCGCCGCTTCAATCAGCGACAGCGGCAGGCGTTTTTTGATGCGCCGGCTGAGGTCATGGTGCGCTTTGAGTACGGTGATGACCTGGTGGGTGATTTGTTCGACCTCGCTTTCAAGGTTATCCAGCAGGGATAAGCGGGCTTCAAAGGTGGCCTGATCGCGTACTGCGGGTTGATTGGCCAGTGCTAGCTGCCAGATGGCGCGAGCGATGATTTGTTCATCGAGCGCCCGGTCGGCCCGATTGGTGAAGATGAAATCCTCGCGGGGCTGGCTGCGAGAGGTTTTTAGTCGGCTATGGTGCAAACGCAGCGGATCGAGAGCGCGGTCTTTGCGCAGTTTTTGCTCCAAGCTGCGGATTTGTTGGGCGCGATGATTCATGAGTAGACGAATCACACCGGCCTGATGAGCAAGGTTGGCCTGCTGGGGGTCGTCGAATAAACGGATTTCAGCGTATTCGCGCTGATCGACTAGCGCGGGCGTGGCTTTAAGCTTGGCGCCAGCGCTTTGCACTTGCAGGGTCTCTGGCAGGCTATCAAAGTCCCATAACTGCGCCTGATGTTCTTCTAGCTGGTGGCGGGCGCGTTGATTAAACGCCTGCTGGGCACGCTTGGTATTGCGTAGCTTGAGTTGTGCTAAGTCACGGTCATCATCAATGGGGTTGCCGGCATCATCCACCAGTACAAACCGCATCCGTAAGTGCAGCGGTAGCGCCTCAGGGTTAAAGGCAGCCGGGTTAAGCGGGTGGCCGGTCATGCGGGTTAACTCGCAGGCCAGCGCCTCGGAGAGGGGTTTGTCTTCACTGGGGGTGATGCGCTCAGCACAGGCGCGGGCAAAATCCGGTGCCGGGACAAAGCGGCGACGTTCGGATTTGGGCAGGCTGCGGATGAGCTGTTCGATTTTTTCTTCGCGCAGGCCGGGGACGAGATAGGTAGTTTTCGCCACGTTAATCTGGTTGATTGCGGGCAGGGGTATGTGCAGGCTGACGCCGTCATCCGCCGAGCCGGGTTTGAAATGATAGTGCAACGGTAGTGATAAATTACCCTGTTGCCAGAAATCGGGCAGTTCGGTTAAGGCGCGCTGATCGGGCTGTTGGGCGAGCAGATCATCGCGCTGCATTTTCAGTGTTTCATTGGCTTTTTTATGGTGCTTTAAGTAATGCGCGAGTTTGCGGGCATCGGTGATATCAGCAGGCAGGCGGTCGTGGTAAAAGCCGTAGACGGTTTCATCATCCACCAGAAAGGCCGGGCGGCGCAGCTTGGCTTCAATTTCAGCAATTTCTTGGATTAGTTGTTGGTTGTGCCGCCAAAAGGCATGTTGGCTCTCAAAGTCGCCTTCGACCAATGCCCGGCGGATAAAGATTTCCCGGGCGCCAAGCGGGTTGATGTTGGCGAAATCGACCCGGCGTTTTTGCACGATGGGCAGGCCGAAGAGTTTGACAGTCTCAAAGGCGGTAACGCGGCCACTTCTGGCATCCCAGTGGGGTTCGTTGTACTCATGATTGAGCAGGTGTTTGGCCAGCGGCTCGATCCAGCGCGGGTTGATCGGGGCGTTAATGCGGGCATAAACCCGGCTGGTTTCCACAATTTCGGCGCTGACCACCCATTTGGGCTGGGCTTTGACGCTATGTGAGCCGGGAAAGAGATAAAAACGCCGATTGTTCGCGCCTAAATAAACCGTGGGCTGGCGGCGCTTTTTGCCACGATGATCACCGACGGCCTGCTGGTAGCTTTTAGGCGGTGCCGGGTCGCGCATGCCAATATGGTGCAACAGCCCGGTCAGGATGGATTGGGTCATGCCATCGAGCCGGATTTGCGTGGCCGCCGTCGGTTTTAAGGGCTGATCTTTTTCGGCGGGTTCGAATGCCAGTGGCATGAAATCCGGCAGGCGGGTACGCCATAAATCATCCACTACCCCGCGTAACTGTCCGACCAAATCGTGCCATTCCATTAACCGGTTAGCATTGAGGAAATTCTCACTCGCCCAGCGGCGTGCTTTACGGTTGCTTAAGTGACGACGGGTGTGGTGCCACTGCTGCCAGAGATATAGCGCTGAGGCAAAGTCGGAATCGGCCAAGGCGAAGGCTTTATGCGCGGTATCAGCCGCACCGCGTTTATCGGCCGGGCGTTCGCGCGGGTCGTTAATCGACAAAAAGGCGGTGACAATCAGGGTATCAACTACGGTGTCATCACTGTGCTCACGTGCGGCGATGATCATCCGCGATAAGGCCGGGTCAATCGGAATTCGGGCAATGCTGCGGCCAATCTGGGTCAGCCGGTTTTCCTCGTTGATGGCTTTGAGCTCGAATAACTGCTTGCGTGCGCTGGCGAGCTGGCGCGGATCGGGTGGGTCAATAAAGGCAAAGTTTTCCGGTTGGCCGAGTTTTAAATCGGCGAGCCTGAGTACCACCGAGGCGAGATTAGAGCGTCGGATTTCCGGGTCGGTAAAGGCCGGACGGGCTTGAAAATCTTCCTCGGAAAACAGGCGGATACACACCCCCGGTGCCACCCGGCCACAACGCCCAGCGCGCTGATTGGCCGATGCCTGCGAGATCGGTTCGATATCGAGTTTTTGCAGGCGTGAGCGTGGGTGATAGCGGTTAATACGCGCCAGACCCGAATCAATTACGTAATGAATGCCGGGGACGGTCAGCGAGGTTTCAGCGACGTTGGTGGCCAGCACGATGCGCCGGCCGTGATGGGGTTGAAAAACCCGCTGCTGTTCTTTTGCCGATAGCCGTGCATACAGCGGCAGGATTTCAGTGTGTCGCAGGCCGTGTTTTTCCAAGGCATGGGCCGCTTCGCGGATTTCGCGTTCGCCGGGTAAAAACACCAAAATATCACCCGGCCCTTCGGCGGCGAGCTCATCGGCGGCATGACAAATCCCTCGCGCAATTTGGGTGCTGATGCTCTGCTCATCATCCGGTTCGATCTTTTCTTCGTCGAGCGGATGGTAGCGTATCTCCACCGGATAGCCGCGGCCTGAGACTTCAATCACCGGCGGCGGGGTGTTTTGGATAGTAAAATGCTCGGCAAAACGCTGCGGTTCAATGGTCGCTGAGGTGATCACCACCCGAAATTCCGGGCGTTTTTTGATTAAATCGCGGAGTACGCCGAGCAAAAAGTCGATGTTCAGGCTGCGCTCATGCGCCTCGTCGATAATCAGTGCATCGTAGCGCGAGAGCATCCGATCACTGCGCAACTCCGCTAACAGCAAGCCGTCGGTCATTAACGCCACGCGGGTGTCCGGGCGGGTTTTATCGGTAAATCGAACCTTATAACCCACCGCATGGCGCGCCTCTGGATAATCCGGCAGTGACTCACTTGGGCTGGTGGCCAGCTCCTCGCCTAGGCGTTGGGCGACACTGCGTGCAGCAATCCGTCGTGGCTGAGTGTGGCCAATAATTCCGCGCCTGCCAAAACCTAGCTCTAAGAGCATTTTGGGGATTTGCGTGGTTTTGCCCGAGCCGGTTTCCCCGGCAATAATTACCACCGAATGATCGGAAATAGCCGCGCGGATCTCATCGGCATGCTGACTGACCGGTAAATCCGGCGGGTAGTGTAGGTGCAGGTTGATCGCGCTGCGAGTACTGACCTCCTCGGCGGCCTGTAACGCTAGGGTGGTCAGGGTTTCAAGCTCCTGTTCCACCGGCTTGTTCTGACGCTGGCGGGTTTGTATCCGTGCTACCAACGAGTCGATGCGTGGCAAATGACGCAGTGCCATCGCATCCCGATTATTTTTAATGTATTGAATAATCGACGCAGGGTTGTCTGTATCTGGCATAGTCATTCCCATAGTGTAATCGACCACCCCTTTCTTTTGGGGGTGTCATCGGAGGAAGCGCGATTCTGCCGAGCAAAGCTAGCTTGATTGTGGCGTTTTTGGTGGGGTTTTGGGCGGTGTGCACTGCGTGGGTATGTGTGGTGGCATTGTTGGGGCTTTGACCTTTGGCTTGCCGGAAGAAAAAACAGGCTCATTTTGTGTTGTTGCTTCCCTAGCTGTTGGCCTATAACAGCGTTTAAATTATTTCCTACACCATTGCCGGGTTGATGGCTTATGCCGGGTTATCGCTGGTTTGATGCAGAATGGTCAGGTGTTTTTGTTGATCATTCTTGGGACAATGGTTTGGGTAGTGGCAGCGAGATCAGGCCGTCCTTGCCGTGGCCTTCCCGGCTGATCCAGACCGCATCACCAGTCTGGTTGAAGCTTAACCCTTCCCATTGGCGAATGCCGGGTAAGGGTTGGCTGTGCTCAGGAGGCGATTGCAGTACCTCGCCCCAGCTTTGCTCGGGTTCGCGTTTGAAATAATAAACCCCAGCATAGGTAAGTACTGCCATAAGCCTGCCATCGGGGCTTTGGTCCATGGCGGTCACACGGTTGACTTGCTCGCCTACAAGTGGGTTGATCAGCCAGCGCAGCGCGCTGGTTGGTGCCAAATTGCCGAGCTTGCCGATTTTTTCAGCATGATGTATCGGGGCTGCATCTAAGTGCGCGCTGATCTCGCCCTCCTCAGGGATGGCCGTGGCTTTGCTGAGATTTAACCGAAACACCTCCGCCGGCAACGGGCGTTTGGTGATCAGCCAAATGTTATCGCGTTCGTATTCGGCGGCAATGGCCTCGACATCCCGGCTTTTGCCATCGTCGAACTGGTATCGTAATACCGCAATGGGGCGGGTTTCGGTTGTTTTTTCGAGCTGCTCGGTTGACGGTTCGGGGATAAACCAAAGTCGGTAGTCATTCCAGATCAGTAGATTATCACCGCTGTCGGCCACCACTAAGGTTGGTCGACCGGCCATGATTAGATTGTCAATCGATTCAAAATCACGCTGTGGCACCCCGGTTAACCGCAGGCGGCCGATCAACTTAGCGGATGGGTCAAGGGCGAATAACACCGCATCGGCTTGTTTATCACCACCGGCAATCGGATGGGTGTCATTGTGGGTCCAGAGCCGTTCTGGGGCGACTAATGAGCGCGCCAGCCCGGAGGATTCATCAATTTCAGGCGGCAGCGGGGTGCTAAAGACGGGCTGTAACCAAAACAGGCTAGTCAGCAATAAAAACACCCCGCAAAAACGGGGTGTGGATAAACCAGAGGCGGGCACCGGTATTATTCGCTTTTTTCACTTCCTGCAGCGGCTTTTTCATCGGCCGTACGGGTGTCCAAGCCGATTAGGGTGTATACCGGGCAGAAGTTGATGATCCCTGTGACCAGCGGGATGATGCCAATTAGTCCCCACCAGCCAATCACACCGAATATGGCGAGCAAAATTAGCAGCGCGCCGATACCAATACGGGCATATTTATCGACCTTACCGACGTTGACCTTAGATGCTTTCATGGATTTACTCCTTAAGTTCGCGTTTGGGGGTTGAGTAGTAAACCGATAGATTAAGTGTAATGCCTATTGGGCAATCTTGTGGTGTTCAACGCGGTGTAGGGCGATATCACGTTCGAAATAAATGTTGAAATGATCGAAAACCCAAGTGGTGATGGGTGGGTTTTGATCTGTGCCCTGCTGTGGTACCGGGCCTAGACGTTGTTCAGGCGTACCAAACCGCGCTTCGACTTGGCTTTTGGTTAAGCCGTGCACATTGATGATGCTCGAATCATCCTGATGGTCGCCGGCTGCAGCGTATGCGGCTGTTGGCGCAATCAGTGCGAGTATCAAAATACGTTTGAGCAGATGTTCCATGTGGTAAAACTCCTTTGGGGAAAATTATTATGGCCTGGCAGGCCGCTGATCTATAGGATTCTAGCGTTTTGTGTGGTGAAAGCGACCGGATGTGCTGACCACTTGCAAATGTTAATCCAATAATACGCTAAACCTGCTTGTCATCATATAAAGACAGTGTGAACT
>DRZW01000149.1 GCA_011380105.1 Halothiobacillaceae bacterium | reverse complement strand
ATGGCCTTTTAACCCTCCTGTTTGAGCGTCTACCGGCAGGCGAGCCGGTCTTTAGCGAGGATGAGATCACCACAATGCCCATGCGCTTTATGGCCGCTGAAATTATCCGTGAGCGCTTAGCCCGTATGCTGCATGATGAGCTGCCATATCAGGTTACGGTAGATGTGGATCGCTATGAAGAAAACGAGCGCGGGATCGGCATCGGGGCGACCATCTATGTAGCGCGTCACGGTCAGAAAGGGATTGTTATTGGTAAGGGTGGCCAGCAGCTAAAACAGGTTGGTCAGCAGGCCCGGGAGGCGCTGCAACGCCTTACCAACAGCCCGGTTCATTTGGATTTATGGGTTAAGGTACACGAAGGATGGGCCGATGATGAGCGATCTCTTGCGGCACTGGGTTACCAATTAACCGAATAGAGCCCATGCAGGCTTATCTACTCCACGCCCGGCCTGTTGGTGAGCACAGTTTGCTGCTCGACTGGCTTACCTTGGAGCGCGGACGGCTTCGTACCCGTCAGGCCGGCGCGCGCCGGGTGGGTAAAAAAGGCAGTGCCCGGCCCGCCGCTTTCTGCCTAACACGCATCCAAACCCATGGTCGAGGAGGCTGGCCGATATTAACCCAGGCTGAACCCGATGAGGTGCCGCGTTTTTACCAGGGGGCGGCGTTGGCGGCGGGTTTCTACCTCCACGAATTACTTATCAGAGCGTTGCATCCGGATGAGCCGGTCGAACCGATATTTTTCGCCTATCATCACACTTTGGCCAAGTTGGATTCGGGTGATGATTTAGCCTGCTCGCTGCGCGTATTTGAGCGGGAAGTGCTCGATACCCTCGGGGGCGCGCCTGATTGGTTTTACACGGTTGATGGTGAACCTGTCACACCTGATGGGTTTTATCAGCTTGACCCGGAAAGCGGGGTCTACCCGTCAGGCCACACCCGGCGTGCCATACCTGGTCGTGTTTTGTTGGCATTGGGTAATGGTCAGGTGCTTAATCATGCCGATGATAAAACCATGGCCCGCAATCTGATGCGCTCATTACTGCGCCCGCATGTGGGGAACGCTGCTTTTGCCAGTCGCCAGCTCTGGCCAAACAAAGCATAATCAATCCTGTTGGCTCAACTGTTTATGATTTTAAGGGGCTTTGAATGACTAATCGCGTAACCGCTCAATACCCGCTGCTGGGTCTGAATATTGATCATGTCGCTACCCTGCGTGAGGCTCGTGGTGAGCAGTATCCCGATCCAATTACAGCGGCACTACTAGCAGAGCAGCATGGCGCTGACAGCATCACCCTGCATTTACGTGAGGATCGCCGCCACATTCAAGACCGCGATGTCTATATGTTGCGCGAAATGCTGCAAACGCGAATGAATTTGGAGATGGCGGCCACCGAGGAAATGATCGCACTGGCCTGTGAGCTAAAACCGCATGATGTCTGCTTGGTGCCCGAAAAGCGTGAGGAGTTAACCACTGAGGGTGGTTTGGATGTCGCCGGTCAGATCGAATCGATCCACAGCGCCTGTGATCGATTGGCCCAAGCTGGTATACGGGTTTCCTTGTTTGTTGATGCCGACCAACGCCAAATCGACGCGGCAGTGGCCTGTGAAGCACCGGTGATTGAATTACATACCGGCCATTATGCCCAAGCGCGCGATGATCATGCGGTGCGCGATCAACTCGAACAGATTAAACGCTGCGCGGCTGATGCCGCCGATGTCGGGTTAATTGTCAATGCCGGGCATGGTTTGCATTATCATAATGTTGCTGCAATTGCGGCTATACCGGAAATTGAAGAGCTTAACATCGGCCATGCCATCATTGCCCAAGCGGTGTTCTCTGGTCTGCCGCAAGCGGTGCGGGAAATGAAGAATTTAATGCATCAAGCCCGGTTTAACCGTTAAACAAGATGATCCGAGGTATCGGCACTGACATTGTCGCCATCAAGCGCATTGAGCAGGCATTAGACCGGCACGGCGAGCGCTTTGCTAAGCGGATACTCACCACCGAAGAATTAAAAAACATGCCGCAGGCGCGCCCGGCTTCTTGGTTGGCGAAACGGTTTGCTAGTAAAGAGGCGGTAGTCAAAGCCTTGGGTACCGGGTTTCGAGATGGGCTTGGATTTCATGATATCCAGACCAGTCACGATGCGCTTGGCCGCCCAGTGGTGCGCTTGATAGGTCGCGCCGAGGCGCAACTAGCCGCACTGGGGGCACGCCGGCTGGACTTAAGCGTGTCTGATGAAGCGCATTATGCCGTGGCGTTTGTGGTAATCAGCTAGAACGCCAACAAGCCTTGCTTTTTTACATCATTGGCGTATTATTCACCGCTTTGATTCTCCTGCCAGATCGTAGCGCAAACGGCTGGCTTTTCATAAACTCGTAGGAGTAATAACCCATGCGCCATTACGAAATTGTTTTGATGGTCCATCCGGATCAGAGTGATCAGGTTCCGTCCATGATCGAACGCTACAAAGCGATTATCAAAACGGCCAACGGTAGCGTTCATCGCTTAGAAGACTGGGGTCGCCGCCAGCTGGCTTATCCCATACGCAAGCTGGTTAAAGCTCATTACATTCTGATGAATATTGAAACCAACCAAGAAGCCTTGGCTGAACTCGAAGAGGCTTTTAAGTTCAACGATGCGGTTTTGCGACATCTGATCATCCGCTGTGATGAAGCTTACACCGATCCGTCACCGATGATGCAGGAACGCGAAACTGAGCGCCGTGCTGCGCGTCGTCGTGATGATGAAAGCAGCGATAGCGATGATACCAGCCAGGGCGAAAGCAAAGCCGCTGAAGCAACCGCAGAATCAGAATAAGAGGGATAGATCATGGCACGTTTTTTCCGTCGTAAGCGTTTTTGCCGTTTCACTGCTGAAGGAGTCAAGCAGATTGACTACAAAGACATCGAAACCCTAAAGCAGTACATTACTGAAACCGGCAAGATTGTCCCTAGCCGGGTTACCGGTACCTCCGCACGCTACCAGCGCCAGTTGCAAGTGGCCATCAAGCGCGCTCGTTTCCTCGGTTTGTTGCCGTACACCGATCGCCACTGATCGTACCGGCTATTGCGGTTAGGAGTATTCCATGCAAGTAATTTTATTAAGTAAAATCGAAAATCTAGGCACCTTGGGCGATGTCGTTCGCGTTCGTCCGGGATATGCCCGTAACTTCCTGATTCCTTATGGCAAAGCCAAACCGGCCACCAAAGCGAATATGGAAGAGTTTGAACGGCGTCGTGCTGAATTAGAAAAACTGGCCGCCGAAGAGCTGGCCGCAGCTCAGGCCCGTGCCGCTAAGATTGGCGAAGAAGCGTCGGTTACCATCGCGGTTAAGGCTGGTGCAGAAGGTAAACTCTTCGGCTCAGTCGGCACGGTTGAAGTGGCTAATGCTGTTAGTGAGCAAAAAGGCGTTGAAATTGAAAAACGTGAAGTACGCATGCCTGACGGGGCATTGCGTTCGCTTGGTGAATTCCCGGTGGTACTGCATCTGCACTCTGAGGTAGATGTTGATTTGAAGGTGATCGTTGTACCGGAAGAATAGTCGCTTCCCGACAACACTCGCCTTTGAACAAGCCCGCGATTATGTGGGCTTTTTTATTTTTGGCTGCCTGGTGGTTCGTCTTATCTTGAATTGATTGCAGCTACCGCCGTCCAAGTGCGGATTAGCGGCGAGAATTTAGCCTTGGTTTTTTACCTATGCCTTAAAGCGGCTCGGATTCGGGTATGATAATGGCCTGTTTTATTCTGATTAGAAAGTTCTGTTATGCCGAGAAAATCACGCCAAAACCGTCTGCCCGGTGAGCCTTGTGCGGTCGGAATCAACCTGCGTTTCTGGCTGGTTGATGGCTACTTTAATCGATATCTGGGGGTGGGCAAGGTTCGATTGATTAAAGCGATTGACGCGTTAGGTTCTATTAGCCGCGAGGCATTTTCTATGGCTATAAGTTATAAACCCGTCTGGTCGCTGGTGGAGAAGGTCAATCAACTTATAGCCCAAGCCTTTTCAGTAAAAGAAGCCGGTGGCGGCCATGCCTGGGCAGCCGAACAAGGCCAAGTCGCTATCGCGGGCTACCAGCAGTTAGAAGCCGATTTACAAGCATTTCTGGCCCAGCGGGCGCAACCAAAATGAGTGTGCAATCCATTCGTGAGCGTGCCGGGGTTATCCTTCAAGAGCGCGACCCGGCAAGAAAATGCGCCGAAACCCGAAAGCTGTTTGCCGAAGCCCAAAATACGCCCGATGAAGAGATCGGCCAGCCGCCTGCGCTTATTATCCCAGTACCCGACCCCGGTCGACCTAAGCGGCCGGAACTGGTTGCGCCCCGAGAAGTGCCCCGTCGTGATCCGAGTAGCGCACAGGGTCGGGCGGCGATGGCGCACTCATTTGCCCATATTGAATTTAATGCCATGAATATTGGCTTAGATGCGTGTTATCGCTTCGATGGCATGCCTGGTGATTTTTATCGCGATTGGCTTTCGGTGGCGCAGGATGAAGCCAAGCATTTTGAGCTGTTACAAGACTATTTGCAGCAGCGCGGTCATGATTATGGCTCTTTCCCGGCTCATCAAAGCTTGTGGGAAACCGTTCATGGCACCGAGCATGATGTGCTAGTGCGGATGGCACTGATCCCCAGAGTACTGGAGGCGCGCGGTTTGGATGTTACTCCGGGGATTCAGCGCAAACTAGCTCAGTTCGGTGACCATGATTTAGTCGCGATCCTCGATGTGATTTACAACGAGGAAATCACTCATGTTGAGATTGGCACCCGCTGGTTTCGCTATGCCTGTGAACAACGCCAAGTGGATGCGCGCCAGACCTTCCGTGAATTGCTCGAACAGTACATGAAAGGGCGTATACGTGGCCCTTATGATGATTTAGGCCGTAAAGCAGCCGGATTTACCGATGAGGAAATGGCCGATCTACGGGAAATGGAAGCGGAAACCTTAGCCCGGCTGGCCGGAAAAGATGGGCATGCGTAATTTTATAATGATTAACCGGATCGGTCTTATTTCATGAGCTTTGTCCATCTGCATGTCCACAGTGAATTCTCGTTAGTCGACGGCACCCTTCGGATTAATCAACTCGCTAAACTTGCCGCCGAGCGGGGAATGCCTGCTATTGCGCTGACTGACCAGGGCAATTTGTTCGCCATGGTCAAGTTTTATCGTGCAGCGCTATCTGCTGGAGTGAAGCCGATTTTTGGCGCTGATTGCCTGCTAGCTCCGGATGGCCCTAACCAGCCGGTCACGCGGTTAACCTTGTTGGCACAGAATGATCAAGGGTTTCGGCATTTAACCGAACTGCTCTCGCAGGCTTACTGTGAAGGACAGATCAACAATAAACCCACGCTGCGCCGCGAGTGGCTGACCGCTGCACAGACCGAGGGGTTGATTGTCTTGCTCGGGTTTCAATCAGATATTGGTCAGTATCTAATCAGCGAGCGACACGAGCATATCAATGCAGCCTTGGCGTTCTGGCAGGAGCGGTTCTCGAATCGTTTATATCTGGAGCTAACCCGTACCAACCGGCCCGATGAGGATATCTTTACCCGCCAAGCGGTGCGTTTAGCGCAGAATAAAGCGCTGCCAGTCGTGGCCACTAACGATGTCCGTTTTGCCAATCGGGCGGACTTTGAGGCTCACGAAGTCCGAGTTTGCATTAACCAAAGTTATACTTTGGATGACCCGCGCCGCCCGCGTCCTTACTCAGCTGATCAATATCTGCGTTCGGCTGATGAGATGGCCGAGTTATTTGCAGATATTCCCGAGGCACTAGAAAACAGTGTGGCGATTGCAGAACGCTGTAATGTGCAGTTGCAGTTGGGGGAAAACTATCTGCCGCGTTTTCCCACGCCAAACCAGGAATCCGAATCGGAGTATTTGCGCGCATTATCAGCCGAAGGGCTTGAACGACGCCTAGAACGGGTCGATGAATCTCGGCATCGTGAATATCGTGAAAGGCTGGAGCTTGAACTCGATGTCATTATCAAAATGGGTTTTCCTGGCTACTTTCTGATCGTTGCCGACTTTATCCAATGGGCCAAGCGCGAGGGAATTCCTGTGGGGCCGGGGCGTGGCTCGGGGGCCGGGTCGATTGTGGCCTGGGCGTTACTGATTACCGATATCGACCCGATCGCCTATGACCTGCTTTTCGAGCGCTTTCTCAACCCGGAGCGCGTCTCGATGCCCGATTTTGATATTGATTTCTGCATGGAAGGCCGCGATCGGGTCATTGAGTACGTTGCCAAGCGGTATGGTCGAGAGGCGGTCTCGCAGATTGCCACCCACGGCACCATGGCTGCTAAAGCGGTGGTGCGGGATGTGGGACGGGTTTTGGGTTATCCCTATGGCTTTGTCGATAAAATAGCCAAGTTGATTCCCTTCAAGCCGGGGTTAGATGTTTCTTTGGATGACGCGCTGGGTCTGACGGAGCGCGCCACCCCCGACTCCGAGCGCTATTCGGCTGATTTAAAAGAGTTATACGATCGTGATGAGGAAGTGCGGGCCATAGTTGATATGGGCCGGGCCTTAGAAGGGCTGCCGCGAAGTGTGGGCAAGCATGCCGGGGGGGTGTTAATTGCTCCTGGTAAACTGACCGACTACACCCCGATGTACTGCGAGGCGAATCACGCCAGCCCGGCTTCGCAGTTGGATAAGGATGATGTCGAAGCTGTCGGTCTGGTGAAGTTTGATTTCCTCGGTCTACGTAATCTCACTATTATCGACTGGGCACTGCAGGCGGTAAATGCCGATCGGCGCGCACAAGGCCAAGAGCCGGTCGATATCAGCGCGATCCCAATGGATGACAAAGCCACCTTTGATCTGCTCAAACGCTGTGAGACCACGGCGGTGTTTCAGTTGGAATCCAAAGGCATGAAGGGGCTGATCAAAAAACTCCAACCCGATAACTTTGAAGAAATTATTGCCTTAGTGGCACTGTTTCGGCCCGGGCCACTGGATTCGGGCATGGTTGAGGACTTTAACCTGCGCAAAAAGGGCGAGCAGGAGGTTGAGTATCTCCACCCTTGGTTGGAAGAGGTGCTCAAGCCAACCTATGGGGTGATTGTCTACCAGGAACAGGTTATGCAAATTGCCCAGATCCTCGCGGGTTACACCCTGGGCGGGGCGGATTTGCTGCGCCGGGCCATGGGTAAGAAAAAACCCGAAGAAATGGCCAAACAGCGCCAAATCTTTCTAGAGGGTGCCGAGAAAAAAGGCGTGGATCCCAATCAGGCCGGTTATATTTTCGATTTGGTGGAAAAGTTTGCCGGTTATGGCTTTAACAAATCCCACTCGGCGGCCTATGCCTTGCTGGCCTACCAAACCGCTTGGCTGAAAGCACACTATCCGGCGCACTTTATGGCCGCCGTATTGTCTGCTGATATGGACAACACCGATAAGGTGGTGGGGCTGATTGAGGAGTGCCGCAAACTGGGTCTAAGGGTGGTGCCGCCTGATGTGCAGCGCTGCACCTATCGTTTTCGTGCCTCTGGCGCGAAGGAAATCGTCTATGGTCTAGGCGCTATTCGTGGCGTGGGTGAAGGGGTGATTCAGGCCCTGGTGGACGAGCGTGAACGGCGTGGCCCGTTTGCTGATATCAATGATTTCTGCCAGCGCTTGGGTGCTAAAACCCTCAATAAGCGTCTGCTTACCGCGCTGGTTTGTGCCGGCGCACTGGATAATCTTGGCCCGTCACGCCGCGCTTTATTCGAGCATATTCCCGAAGCGATGCGCGTGGCCAGCCAATACACCGCCCAGGCCCAATCGGGCATGTCCGATTTATTCAGTGATTTTGACGAGCCGGAGGTACAGATTCAAAGCCGCATCCCCGATTTACCAGAATGGCCGGATGATGAGCGCCTGCGCGCCGAGAAGAACATGCTTGGGCTATATTTAACCGGGCATCCGATTGATCAATACCGCTCTGAGTTAGACCGGATAATTACCGCAAATCTCGAAACGCTAACCGAGCGGGCAGAGGAGCGTAGTGCCAAAAATAGCAATGGCTTTCAGCAAGGTATGCCGGCTACAGTCGCCGGTTTGTGCGTGGATGAGCGCCGTATCCGCACGGCAAGCGGTGAGAAGATCTGGCTGTTGACTCTCGATGATGGCGCAGGCCGGGGTGAGCTACGTTTAAATGAAGAGCAGCGTGAGCAGGCCGGCGACTTGATCGGCCGCGATCAGCTGTTAATTGCCCGGGCCGAGGTGAGTTTTGATAGCTTTAATGCCCAACTACGAATCCGACACAAGCAACTTTTTGATATGGCGCGTGCCCGGGCGCATTTCGGACAAGGTTTGGTTTTGCAAGTTACCACCAAGGCCGATTGGCAGGACGCTCAAGACTTAATAACACTGCTGGCAGATTATCGCGTCGCTGAAGATCAAGCAGGCTTAACGGTGATTATTGAGCTACGTGATGCGCATATTCGCGGTGCGATTCGTCTGGCGGAAAACTGGCGTTTGCACCCGGATGATACCCTACTGGAAAAATTAAAGGCCCACCCGGTAGTCGAGCAGGCCTGGATTCGTTATCCCGGAGATTAGGTTAAAGCGCACACAAAGTCGGTGGGCTGCTCTAGGTTGTGGGCGCTAAGTATTTTTCTTGGCGCGTCGATCATCTTGCCGATCGGGCAGGGTGATGCTGAGTTCGAACAGGTCATACTGTTCGTTGTGATCCACCTCAAAGCGTACGGCATCATCGTCTACATCCACGTATTTGCGAATAACGCCTAGAATCTCCTCGCGCATTTCCGGAAAATAATGCGGTGTTTTATCTTGGCCCCGCGCGCGTTCATGGGCGATTAAGATCTGCAGGCGCTCTTTGGCCACACTTGCAGAGTTATCCTGCGCGCGTGGTCGGAACATATCCCAAAGTCCCATGATCAGCTCCTGCCAAACAGACGTGATAGGAAGGACTTACCCTTGGCGTCTATAAAGCGCATTTCGCGCTCTTCGCCCAGCAGGCGAGCCACGGCATCAGCATAGGCCTGACCGGCATCGGCATTCTTGTCGAGAATCACAGGCCGACCTGCATTAGAAGCTTGCAGCACCGCGTTTGATTCCGGGATCACCCCCAACAGCGGCACGGCCAGAATTTCCTGCATGTCTTCAACAGAGAGCATTTCGCCGGTGCCAACCCGGTCGGGAGCATAGCGGGTAATCAGTAAGTGCTCACGGATGGGGCTTTCATTATTTTCAGCGCGTTTGGATTTGCTTGAGAGAATACCCAGCATGCGGTCGGAATCACGAACGGAGGAAACTTCCGGGTTAGTAACTACGATGGCTTCATCAGCGTAATACATCGCTAATTGAGCACCTCGTTCAATTCCGGCCGGTGAATCACAGACGATGTAATCAAAGCCCTCGTTGGCGAGTGATTCGAGTATTTCGCCCACCCCTTCGGTGGTCAGGGCATCTTTGTCTTTGGTTTGCGAGGCAGGCAACACGTAAAGATTATCGACTTCTTTATGTCGGATCAGTGCCTGATTCAGGCTGGCTTCTCCTTGAATGACGTTTACAATGTCGTATACCACCCGGCGCTCCACGCCCATGATTAAATCTAGGTTGCGTAAACCGACATCAAAGTCGATCACAGCCGTTTTTTTGCCTGCCATGGCAAGGCCGCTTGAGATTGCCGCACTGGTGGTGGTTTTGCCCACACCACCTTTGCCTGAAGTCACTACCAGAACGTTGGCCACTAATATTGCTCCGTTATCTTGCGTATAAGTTGAATTTCAAGTGAAAGCTTGCCATAAATAAGCCCATAAGCATACTTGAAAAGGGGCTTGTAACATAAATGCTCGGTTGATCCGGTAACTGGGCACCTCAAAAAACCGTCACGAGCAAATTCGAGTGCAAGGAGCCGCGCAACGAGCGACGAGACATATCAAAAAGATAGGCGAGGAGCGAGTGAGCACGCGACACCGCAATCGGACTGCGCAGTAGGTTTTCGAGATGCCCAATTATTCGTAGGCCTTAATCTGGATCTGCCCGCCACTGAGGTATATGACAGCCCGTTTGCCCCACGCCGGATGACGGGCGAGCTGTTCTCCATCTAGAAAATTGCCGCAGATAGCAATAATTTCCGGTTCAAAACGTTCGCAGAAAATCCGGGCTTGTTGCATGTCATTTGCACCAGCCGCCGCTGTGCCCTTAAGCGGGCCGTGCACATAAATTGAGCCGTCTGCGACTATGCGCGCACCGGCACTGACGGAGTTCATTACCACCATATCGCGGTTTTGCGCATATATCTCGCTGCCAGAGCGCACCGGTTGTTCAATGACCATCGGCGCGATCGCGACCTCAACGGTTTGCTTTACGACCCGTTCAACCGTTTTTGTGATCTTCTCAGGTTCTGCCGCATGAGCTGGTTGTGCCGCGGCATGGGGGGTGGATGATGAATCACCGAGTATCGGCAGGCCAGCCTTGAGCGCTTGCTCGCGTTGGTTTTCATTGCCGCCAACAACGGCAATCGCTTGGAGTTGATGATTTTTCAGCAGGCTGGTCAGAGCTGGAAAATCAATCCATTTACCACTGGATTCAATCTCCGTGAGGTCAATAACGCAGGCCTCGAGGGTCTGATCTGGGAAGGCGCGGCCAAATTGTTGCTTGAGGTCGCGGGTGAGCTTTAACAGGTGTGTGTCTGAAAGACGGAAAAAGGGCAGGTTCAGGGTACCGGCGCTCAGGGTAAATGAAGCGCTTTTAATATTAGCGTTGGGCATAGAACGTGTTTGCATAATGGTTGGTTTTACAATTAAAGCCGACACAAAGCAAGTCTGAATTCAATATCTTCACTGATCTGTTTTGGCAGACTCTCCTGCATATCATGGCTCATAAAACGCACCGAGAATCGGTGCTTACCGGCGCTGATCTCTGGGTAGCCCGGTGTGCCGGGCTCTAAGATCAGACGCAAGAGCTGATATGGCGCGCCGTAATCAATACTCTGCTGCAAAAAACCTTCGCGGGCGGTGACCCAGATGGGATCGACGCTATCACGAATCAAGCTGATGACCATCTCGTTGGCGGTGCGTATATCAGTAAAAGGGGCCAGCCAATGTTGGATATCGGCCTGGCGTTGTTCGAATGATTGCCCCATCCAGTAGTGCAGGCCGGGGATGTCGAACTCACAAAGCGCACCAGGTATGGAGGCGCGCTGGCGAATGGCGTTGAGCAGCTCGTTGTTTTTAAGGTGGGCACCGGGCTGACTGGCGTTATCATACAGTGCCCGAATCAGGCGTTCCTGTTCTGCCAGGAGATTTTTAAGCTTAGCCGAATCCACGCCTGGCGAGTCAGCCACCGCCATCAGCTGGTTTTGCTGACGTTCAATTTCCTTGATTAACTCGCGCTTGATATCAATCCGTGAGAGCACATCAGCCGCCTCGATTAACAGTAAAATCACATTGAGTGAATCTAGCGGTGACTGGCGTTCTAGGTGATGATTAATCCGGGCAAATAAATGCTCTAAGCGCAGACAGGCGCGTATTCGCTCATTTAATGGTTGCTCGAATACACAAAAATCCAGAGCTTGATCGCTCATGGGCTAACCTCTTGTTGCAAAACCAGATGGCGATGGTGCAGCTACCTGATTAAAAATTTAATAACACAACATACAACCCGATGTGCCAGCTCTGCAAGTATTGGGTGTGCAAAACTAGTCTGGCTCATAGCCAAGAATCGGGGCGAGCCACTGCTCGGCTGCGCGTTTGGATATATTCTTGCGTTGGGCATAGTCAGCCACTTGGTCCGGGCCAATCCGACCGGTGCCGAAGTAACGCGCTTGAGGATGAGCAAAATACCAGCCAGAAACGGCCGCACCCGGATGCATGGCATATGAGCTGGTCAGGGTGATTCCAAGTTGGGTTGGATCCAAAAGTTCCCATAATTTTTGCTTCTCGGTGTGGTCCGGGCAGGCTGGATAGCCTGGAGCAGGGCGAATGCCCTGATATTTCTCCGCGATTAAATCAGGGTTGCTGAGGTTTTCATCTGGCGCATAGCCCCAGAATTCCTTGCGTACGCGCTCGTGGAGCCGTTCGGCATAGGCTTCAGCCAGCCGGTCTGCTAGTGCCTGGAGCATAATGGCATGATAGTCATCATGAGCAGCCTCAAAACGGGCAATATGCTCTTCAATGCCAATCCCGGTGGTGACCGCAAAGCCACCTACCCAATCCTTGATGCCTGAATCCTTCGGGGCCACAAAATCGCTTAAGCACATATTGGGCTTACCACCCGAACGCGGCATTTGCTGGCGGATATTGCAGAGCCGGATTTTTTCTTCATCACGATTTTCATCTTGATAGAGAATCAGATCATCATCAATGCTGGCAGCAGGCCAAAAGCCAATGACGCCGCGCGCGGTGAGCCATTTTTCCTCGACGATCTGTGTGAGCATGGCTTTGGCATCCGCAAACAGTTTTTGCGCCTCCTGACCAATTTTTTCGTCTTCCAGAATGGCCGGATATTTACCGAACAACTGCCAACTTTGGAAAAATGGTGTCCAGTCAATGTACGCAGTCAATTCATCGAGCGGGTAGTCATCAAAGTAAATCGGCTTGTTTATCTGATGAGGCCGGGTGGGTGTGTAATCGCTAAACGAGCTTAGATGCTTGTTGGCTCGCGCCTCGGCAATGGGTACTCGCTTGGCCTCACGCTGATTCTCGCGACGGCGTTCGGTGATCTGCTCGTATTCTGCCTCGATGCGGCTCACATAGGCTTGTTTTTGTTCACCGAGCAGACTGCTGGCCACCCCGACCGCTCTAGAGGCATCAGGTACATGGATGACCGGGTGGTCATAAACCGGGTTGATTTTTAAAGCCGTGTGAAGTTTGGAGGTGGTGGCCCCACCGATCATTAGCGGAATATCAAAGCCTTGGCGTTGCATTTCGGTTGCGACATTGACCATTTCATCCAGAGAGGGGGTGATCAGTCCGGATAAGCCAATTAAATCCGCATCGTGCTCCTTGGCTGCATCGAGGATTTTCTGGGTGGGCACCATCACGCCAAGATCAATGATTTCAAAACCGTTGCACTGTAAAACCACCCCGACGATATTCTTACCGATATCGTGCACATCGCCTTTAACGGTGGCCATAACGACCTTGCCAGCAGATTGAACTTCGCAGGATTCCGACTCCATATAAGGTAATAAATGGGCGACGGCTTTTTTCATTACCCGAGCTGATTTTACAACCTGCGGCAGGAACATCTTGCCATCACCAAACAGATCCCCGACCACATTCATGCCGTCCATCAGTGGACCTTCGATGACATGCAATGGCTGATCAGCTTCAAGGCGCGCCGCTTCGGTATCTTCAACGACAAATTCATCAATGCCATTAACCAGCGAGTGCTCAAGGCGTTTATTCACTGGCAATTCCCGCCAGGATAAATCCGGGCCGGCGGCTTTGCTCCTGCCCTGGTTTTTATATTTTTCGGCTAGATCCAGCATGCGGTCGGTGGCGTCTTCGCGTCGATTTAGGACGATATCTTCCACCGCGTCACGTAGCTCAGGGTCAATATCATCCACCACCGCTAACTGGCCGGCATTAACAATACCCATGTCCATCCCAGCTTTGCCGGCATGGTAGAGAAAAACCGAGTGAATCGCTTCGCGAACCGCTTCATTACCGCGAAATGAGAACGAGACGTTGGAAACACCCCCGGAAACCAGCGCGTAGGGCAGGTTTTGTTTGATCCAGCGGGTCGCCTCGATGAAATCCACCGCGTAGTTGTTGTGCTCTTCAATACCGGTGGCTATCGCGAAGATATTAGGATCGAAGATGATATCTTCCGGTGGAAAACCAATGCCAACCAGCAAGTCGTAAGCACGTTGGCTAATTTCAATACGCCGGTCGAGAGTATCGGCCTGACCCTGTTCATCGAACAGCATCACCACCGCAGCAGCGCCATATCGCTGAATGAGTCGGGCGTGCTCTAAAAAGATCTCCTCGCCTTCTTTCAGCGAGATGGAATTGACCACCGCTTTGCCCTGCACGCATTGCAGCCCGGCTTCGATCACCTCGAATTTGGAGGAGTCGATCATAATCGGAACGCGGGAAATATCCGGTTCGGAGGCGATGAGATTTAAAAAACGTCGCATGGCAGCCACGCCATCGATCAACCCCTCGTCCATATTGACATCAATAATCTGGGCGCCGTTATCGACCTGCTGGCGGGCTACATCTAAAGCTGTACTGTAATCTTCGTCTTTAATTAGACGTTTAAAGCGGGCCGAGCCGGTAACGTTGGTGCGTTCGCCAACATTGACAAACAGTGTATCTTCGCCGATGTTGAGCGGCTCTAAACCCGAAAGGCGGCATTCGTGACTCGCTGCGACCGGCTGGCGTGGTGGTAGTCCTTTAACCTGTTCGGCCATATAGCGGATATGTTCGGGTGTGGTGCCGCAGCAGCCGCCGATGATATTAATCATGCCCGCCCGTGCCCACTCACCCACGGCATTAGCCATGGGATCGGCTTCTAGCTCATATTCACCTAATTCATTGGGCAGGCCGGCGTTGGGGTGTGCGGAGACAAAAAACTCACTGATATTGGACAGCTCAGAGACATACTGGCGCAACAGATCCGGGCCGAGGGCGCAGTTTAAGCCTATGGATAACGGGCGGGCATGACGTAATGAGTTATAAAACGCCTCGGTGGTCTGGCCGGATAGAGTCCGCCCGGAGGCATCGGTAATGGTGCCAGAGATCATGACCGGCCAGCGGGTTTGCAGTTCTGCAAATAGTTTCTCTAGTGCGAATACGGCTGCTTTGGCATTTAAGGTATCGAAGATGGTTTCAATCAGAAAAATATCCACGCCACCGGCAAGTAGGCCAGTGGCGGCTTCATAGTAGGCATCGACTAGTTGCTGAAAGGAGATATTACGATAGCCGGGGTCGTTTACATCCGGCGAGATGGAGGCAGTGCGGTTGGTCGGGCCTAGAATCCCGGCGACAAAACGGGGCTTGTCAGGGGTTTGTTTGGTTTTGGCATCGGCCTCAATCCGGGCGATTTTGGCCGCCTCAACGTTTAACTCATAAGCCAGATCTGCCATCTGAT
>DRZW01000145.1 GCA_011380105.1 Halothiobacillaceae bacterium | reverse complement strand
GTCATGCCCTGGCCGGTTTTTTTGCGATTCCACAACGTTAGGTTCAGATAAAAATGCAAGCACGAGTTAAATGGGTTGATGGCATGGCCTTTATGGCCGAGGCCGATAGTGGTCATGCCTTGATTTTGGATGGCGCACCGGAGATCGGTGGTCGCAATGCGGGCGTGCGTCCCATGGAGATGGTGCTGATGGGTTTGGGCGGCTGCACCGCCATTGATGTCATGGTTATCTTGCAAAAACAACGCGAACCGGTGGAAGACTGCTGGATTGAGCTTTCTGCCGAACGCGCTGACGTCAAAGCCCCGAAAGTATTCACTCGGATTCACGTTCATTATGTGCTGGTCGGCGCAGGGTTATCGGAGAAAAAAGTCGCCAGGGCGGTTGATTTATCTGCCGAAAAATACTGCTCGGTTTCCGCCATGCTCAAGCCAAGCGTGGAGATTACCCATGACTTTTCCATTCAGAAACCGGGCAGTACGGCCTCGGATTAGCACTGCTGGACGGCCTTGAAAAATTATGTCTGAAAATACCCCACCTTTAAGTGCGCTTACCCTGCATGGCTTTAACAACCTCAGCAAAACGCTGAGTTTGTCCTTGTATGATGTTTGCTATGCCCATACTAGCCGTGAGCAGAATGCTTATATTACCTACCTTGATGAGGTCTACGATGCCGACCGGCTAACCAGTATTCTGACTGATGTTAGTGATCTAATCGGAGCGCACGTGTTGAATATCGCCCGCCAGGATTATGAGCCGCAGGGCGCTTCTGTGACGATTCTAATTTGCGAAGAGCCGATCAACCCGCCACCTGATGCAGCTCAGGCTCGCCCCGGCCCCTTGCCCTCATCAGTAGTCGGGCATTTAGATAAAAGCCATTTAACGGTGCATACCTACCCAGAAAGCCATCCGGACAATGGCATTGCCACCTTTCGGGTTGATATTGAAGTATCTACCTGTGGCCGTATTACCCCATTGCGGGCGTTGAATTATCTGATCCACAGTTTTGAGCCGGATGTAATCACGCTAGACTACCGGGTGCGCGGTTTTACCCGTGATATCCATGGTCGCAAGCATTTTATCGACCACGATATTGATTCCATCCAGCAGTATCTCGCCGAGGACAGCCACCAGCGCTACCAGATGCTTGATGCCAACGTGCCGCAGGAAAATCTATTTCACACCCGCATGAAATTAAACGAATTTGATCTTGATCATTATCTGTTTGATGAAAGCGCGCATGAACACAGCCCATCGGCTCGCGCGGAGATTGCGCAAAATCTCAAACGCGAGATTGCCGAGATTTTTCACGGCAGAAACCTGACATGAGGGCGCTAATCGCCCCTGAGAGACTCCCTGGGAAACCCTATCGGCTGCTTGGCCTTTGGCTGGCTTTAATCTTGTTAAGCGGCTGTGGCGAGCGTGAGCCTGCTGAACTTAGCTGTGATCAACCGGCGGTGGTTGATGCTGTTTTGAATGAAGCTCGTGCTGAACTCCGTGTTGTGTTGTTGCAATTAGCCTGGCTGGAGGCCGACCTGCCGCTACCTGAGGCGATTATTGCCTTAGACCCGCAAGACCCAGACCAGCAAAAAAGGGTGCTTTCGATTGCCCGCGAGCAGGGTGCGACCGATGCGATCATCGAGCAGACCCGCCATTGGTTGGATCAACTGCATCTGACGGATATTTTTACCGAGCAGCAAGATGATGTTATCGACCTGCTGCGATGTCGTGCCCGGCTCCAAGGGCTGCCCACCGGCGAGCAAACAATCGGTTACAGTGTCCAGCGTGACCTGCAAACCCAAGATTTAGAGGTGCGGTTAATCGGGCTATAAGATCCACCTAAAAAAGTCACATCGCTGTGTGGGGTTTTGCAGCCAGTCCTGCGGTTAATGGTCAGCTAATGCCTCAGCGAGAAGCTCGACTGGCTGATACACCGGGCGCTTATCTTGGCTCTGCATGTGCACAGCACAGCCGACATTAGTGGTGATGATAGCCTCCGCCTGCTGTTCGGTGGCATTAGCAAGTTTGGGGGCGAGCAGTGCTGATGCCTGTTCTGGGAAATACAGTGCTTGTAATCCCCCTGCACCGCAACAACGTTCGTTGTCCGCCAAAGCAAGGCAGGTTAGTCCGGCAATGCGTTCTAGCAACTCAAAAGCGGCGTTGGGCTGTTTTAGCGCATTGCGTTGACTGCAGGGGGTGTGAATTGCCACGCGACGGTCAAGTCGGTTTAACGGTGGCCAATGCTTCGCTGGGATTTGATTTAGAAAATGGGTTATTTCCACGGCCTGTGCCGGGTTGAGCTGTGCAGCGCAGGCCGAGCCAATAACCACAATCGTCTCAACCTTTTTATCTGCAAACAGACCTTCGGTATGTTCTTTTTGGCGTTTGCCAATCTGTGTCTGGCCATCATGGCTATAGATTGCGCCACAGCAATTTTGCTCAGCCGGTTCGACAACCTCAAAGCCAAAAGCGGGCAGCACCTTGCGTGCCGCTTCGGCAGCATTGCGGTTAGCAGCATTGCCAGTGCAGCCAATAAATAAACCGACCCGGCGCCCCACCGGGTCTGGGCTGGTTTTAAGTTTTTTAGGCACGATCGAATGAATGCGGGTTAACGGCAACAGTGGTGCCAATGGGCCGGCAATGCGCTTTGCCACGGGTCGCAGCTTTTTTGTGGCCAAACGCTGCTGGAGCTGCCAAACCCAACCTAGTCTTCGCCGATGGCTGAGTAGATGATCGCGCCACCAGGTAATCTTGCGCGCTTTTTCCGGATCAGGGCGGGCTTGGGGGGCGGTTTGAGCCAGTAATGCCCGGGTATCATCAATCAGCGCGCCGTATTCCACTTTAGAGGGACAAGCGCTTTCACAAGCCCGACAGGTCAAACAGCTTTGCAGATGAGCTTGTACGCCGGGCGCATCGGCGGTCAATTCCCCTTCAGCGAGGCTGAGCATTAGTCGGATTCGTCCGCGCGGCCCGTCAGCTTCATGGCCGCTTTGGCCAAAGGTGGGGCAATGCGGCATGCAAACGCCGCACATCACACAGGCCTTGGCGCGGGATTCAATCTGTTTTATTAAGGTGTTGCCAGAGTGAGACATGCCGGTGGCTTATGGTTTGAATGCAAAAACAGATCATAACCGTTAATCAGCCCTTTGCACGAGCTAGAGTTGCCCCGAAAGTTAAAAAAAGCCCGAAGCGAGCGCGTTTTGCTCTAACAATGACTGGTATGTACAATGATAAAGTCTCATTTATTAGCCTGTTGTAATTTACTCAACTGCTCATCCTCCTTTGGTGATTTCTTTTTTAGCCGGCGCCTGCCGGTTTTTTCTTTTAGCACCGTTTTTCCGATCTTTTTCCACTATTTTATCCACAGGTTCCTTTTTTCAGGTTGTCCATATCACGATGATGATTGGACTGCAAGAGCGTTGATAACATTGTTGCCTTGAATAGTTAGTGGGTTATTAAAAGTTTTATTTATCAGCAACATAGGATGAATGCAGTGCGTTTTTTTTCAAGTTGGTTAAATTTTACCCAATCTGGGTAAAACCTTGATGGCGCATTGAGTCTGACTGTTGTGCGCGGTTTGTCCACATAATTATCCACAGTTTTTGTGCATAACTGTTTTGGCTGTTGGAGAAATTATTGTTAAGTGAATTAGTTAGCGATTAGAGCTAATAACCTAGGCAAATAAACGCGGCGATCTGCTGGTTTAACACATTGCAATATTGTCTTCTGCACGGTGCCTGCAAAGCCTGAGGCTAATTTCGCGATTATCCGTAGCCACAGGTGCGATTATTTGTGAATTTTGCTAATCTAACCTGATTAGACAACGCACATTCAGCGCTCAGGTTGGTGGGATAATAAATCGACTTTGGGCAGATCCGTTTCAACAGCTAACCGTCAGTGGAGTTTCTATGGATAATCTTGAGTCCATTTTGAGTGAGAACCGGGTGTTTTCGCCTGATCCGGCGTTTTCCGAGCGTGCGCGGGTGGGCTCACGAGCCGCTTATGATGCCTTGGTTGCCGAGGCCGAGCAGGATTATCAGGGCTTCTGGGGGCGTTTGGCTAAGGAATACTTAAGCTGGGATACCCCGTTTAAGACGGTGCTCGATGAAACCCATGCCCCGCATTATCAGTGGTTTGTGGAAGGCCGGCTTAATGCGTCGGTTAACTGCATTGACCGGCACCTGCCTGAAAAGGCCGATAAAGTCGCCATTATTGGCGAATCGGACGATGGCTCGGTGCGTAGCTACACCTACCAGGAACTTCACGATGAGGTAGCAAAGTTTGCCAACGCATTAAAAGCCCAAGGCATTGAGAAGGGCGACCGGGTGGTGATTTACCTGCCGATGATCCCCGAGGCGGCTATTGCCATGCTAGCCTGCGCGCGGATCGGGGCGATTCATTCGGTTGTGTTCGGCGGTTTTTCTGCCGAGGCTCTGCGCGACCGGATCGTTGATACCGAAGCAAAGCTGGTGATTACTGCCGATGGCAATATGCGCGGCGGTAAACGCGTTGCGCTTCACGAAGCGGTAAGCAAAGCCTTAGAGCATGGCTGCCCTTCGGTGCAGACGGTGATTATGCTCGAGCATATTGGTGGTATTGCCTTAATTAAGCAGGCTGGTGTGAAGTCTTTAAGCTGGAATGAAGCCACTGAAGGTCAATCGACCAATTGCCCGCCAGTGATGGTTGAGGCTGAGCATCCGTTGTTTATTCTTTACACCTCCGGTTCTACTGGCAAGCCCAAAGGGATTGTGCATTCCACCGGTGGTTATCTGCTTAATGCTGCCCTGACTTGCAGCTGGGTCTTTGATTTAAACGATGATGATGTCTACTGGTGTACGGCTGATGTTGGCTGGATTACCGGGCATAGTTACGTGACCTACGGTCCGTTGGCGCTGGGTATCACGCAGATTATTTTTGAGGGTGTGCCCACTTATCCGGATGCAGGGCGTTTCTGGGAGATGGTGGAGCGTCACCAGGTTTCGGTGTTCTACACCGCGCCGACTGCGATCCGTGCACTGATGAAACAGGGCGATGAATTCCCCAAAAAATATGATCTCTCCAGCTTGCGTTTGCTAGGCACGGTTGGCGAGCCCATCAACCCTGAAGCTTGGGTTTGGTATTACCAAGTTATTGGTGGCTCTCGCTGCCCAATTGCTGACACATGGTGGCAGACAGAGACCGGCGCGCACATGATTGCGCCACTGCCAGGTGCGGTCGACTTAAAGCCCGGCTCCTGCACGTTGCCGGTGCCGGGTGTGTTTGCTGATGTGGTTGATGATCAAGGCAATCCTGTCGATGCCGAGCACGGCGGTAATTTGGTGATCAAAAAGCCGTGGCCGTCCATGCTGCGTACCGTATGGGGCGATGATGAGCGCTTTAAGCGCACCTACTTCCCCGATAACCTGCCGGGTTACTACTTGGCTGGTGATTCGGCGCGCCGTGATCAGGATGGGTATTTCTGGATCATGGGTCGGATTGACGATGTAATTAACGTATCCGGTCACCGCATGGGCACCATGGAAATTGAATCGGCATTAGTCGCGCATCCGGATGTGGCTGAAGCCGCGGTTGTCGGCAAGCCCCATGATGTTAAGGGTGAGGCCATTGTCGCCTATGTTGTCTGCAAGGGCGACCGCCCTGAAGGGGATTAGGCCGATGAAATGACCAAAACCCTGCGTGCCTGGGTAGCTGATCAGATCGGTCCAATTGCCAAGCCTGATGAAATCCGTTTTGGCGATAACCTACCTAAAACCCGCTCCGGCAAGATTATGCGGCGTTTGTTGCGTGGTCTGGCTAAGGGTGAGCCGCCGCAGGGCGATGTCTCCACCCTAGAGAACCCTTCAATTCTGGATCAGCTCTCCGGTAAATAACCACCAACGCCAACCCGTTATGATTAAACCCGCTTAACGTAAGCGGGTTTTTTATAGACTGACGCTTCTTAACGATGCTGCGAATTTCGAAGTGATAAAGGCGCCTTGATTTGGATTGCAAACCTTAGCGGATAGTTGCTTGCGAAATTACAACTGTTGCGATTGACATTAGACCGGTTGGTCAAAACAAGGAAAGTGTATGTTTGCGGGTGCTGACGTGATGAGCAGCAGAAATAAATCCTTACAGAAATCCAATAATAAACGCGATCATCACCACGCCGCCAAAGATAATGTTTCGTTTAAAGGCCAAGACGCAATCACTGAGTGTTCGGGTTTTGGCGGTCAACATAATCCAGATGGCGATGAGTGCAGCCAGCGCCAGGATTAGGTAAAAGCCAATATTTAGTGCTAACTGCCAGCCAGTTAGCGCTAGTAATCCTAAAGTGGCAATATAAGCCAGACTAACCGCCAGCAAATCGTAGCGGCCAAATAAGATCGCAGATGATTTCACCCCAATTTTCAGGTCATCCGGGCGGTCAGCAATCGCATAAATGGTGTCGTAAGCTAGAACCCAGGTCAGGTTAGCAGCCAGCAGCAGCCAGGCGATAAAGGGGACAGTCTCGGTTTGGGCGGCAAAGGCCATGGGGATAGCCCAGCCAAAGGCCAGACCGAGCTGCAATTGCGGTAAATGATGAAAGCGCTTACCAAAGGGATAGCTAGCAGCTAACACCACTGCCACCAAAGATAAGGCTATGGTTAACGGGTTTAAAAACAGCACCAGAATAAAGGCGGCTAACACCAGCGCGGCGAACACCATTAGCGCTTCGCGGGGTGAGATGATACCGGTGGCCAATGGTCGGTTCCGGGTTCGGGTGACATGACCATCGAAGTCGCGGTCGGCATAGTCGTTGATGGCGCAGCCGGCCGACCGCATTAAAATGACCCCCAAGGTAAAAATTATCAATAAAGCGATGTCCGGCTGACCCTGGCCGGCAATCCATAAGGCCCACCAGGTTGGCCAAAGCAGTAAAAATATACCCACCGGACGATCCAAACGGGTTAAGGCAAGGTAGGCGCGGATTTTCTTACTGACCACAAATGGCTCCTTGGGGCAAGGGTTGGCCTGAAATTTTTCAAAATTAACATTACCCGACGCGGACTGCCATCAGCTGGGCAAGCGGTTTAACCCGAGTCGGTTTCAGACTGATAGAATAGCGGTTCATCTTTATTAAATGGCGGGGCCTATGATACGTAATTTTGCAGCAAAAACGCCAACTGTAGAGCAGGATGTCTGGATTGATCCGGCCGCAACCGTAATCGGCTCGGTGGTGCTAGAACAGGGCGCTTCAGTCTGGCCGGGTGCCGTATTGCGTGGTGATGTCCAGCAAATCCATATCGGTCGCTGGACAAACCTGCAGGACGGTGTGATCGTTCACGTCAATCAGCCCTCCGAGCAATATCCCCAGGGGCTGGCCTGCCAGGTTGGTCGCGAGGTCACGGTTGGTCATCGAGCCATTCTGCACGCTTGCCGGATTGAGGATTATGTTCTGGTGGGTATGGGTGCGATTGTGATGGATGAGGCGGTGGTTGAGTCTGATGTGATTATCGGTGCGGGTTCTATCGTCCCGCCTAAAAAACGCCTAGAAAGCGGGCACTTGTACTTAGGTTCACCTGCCAGAAAGGTGCGCGCACTAACCGATGATGAACGCGCACATTTGCGGGAATCAGCCAGTTTTTACCATAAACTGGCTATGCGCCACCGCCGGGAAATTGAGGGTCGCTGATAGAATCAGGCCTGCGCTTAGGAGTGGCGCAAGCCAACAGTCATAAGCGTTCGGGTGCTCTGAGCGGCCTTGCCAAACCAACTACTGTGGGCGCTCAGGTGTTCTGCAAGCTCCGGTAATATCTGAATTACGCGTAAAATAACCCGCGCGCCCACGAGAATAGAAAACCAAGTGCTGTGGTAAGTCCTGGTTCTCTGGGCGACTTTTCCGCTTAGCCACACAGCATCAGCCCGTCCACAGGGCTTGGTAAACTTGGGTAGGTTGGTGGGAGGTTGGTTTACCGGGGGATTGATTGCCATGCGCCGGGTTTATCGCCCGGCACAGCAACCCGTATACAGGAAAAACCCAGCATCGAAGTTATGGGGTGAATCTCTGAGCTCCCGGTGTTTCCACTGTATCGGCTGCCTCCGGCAGGGGTTGCAAGCCATGAATAATGCGGGTGACATTCTGGCGGAACCAGCCGGTGTAGTTGGCCGTTGCGGTGATGTCTTCACCTAAGCTGACCGCTTTAAGCGGTTCGGCCAGTTCGATATTCTCCGGTAGCGCATTGCCACGGTGCTCTTCCAGCCACCGTTCAATTGCGCCGTCACCTAGTTGCTCAACCTGAAACACATGCGGTGTTTTTTGCTGGTTGATAAGTTCGATGGCTTTTTCGGATTGTTCCGGGTCGGTGATATCAAATAGCTGAAAGTTGAAATGCTGTGCAAAATAGGCAAAGGCATCGTTATCGCTGATCAAAAGCCGTTGAGCGCGGGATAACTCACCCACTGAACCTGAGGTTTCACGCTCTAGGGATTGCAGTTCAATATTTACCCGTAAGCGGTTGCCTTCAATTCGGCCTGCGCTGTGGTCAAGGTGACGTTTCAATCCGCGTGCGAGCGCATCGACCGAATCCTGCCAAAGAGCAGGAGAAAGGTAGGTGTAGGGGTTGATGCTGCCATCATCGCGCTTAATTAAGCGAAAATGCGGTGGTGCCGGGCCAAGCGCCACGCGATCAGTCTCCGGGCGTTGACTGGCGAGTTCTTCGAATTCAGGCATGGAGTCTAAGCCCTGATAAACAATAAACTCAGCATTTTTGATCAGTTCCCGATCGGATTCGGTGAGTTCATAATCGCTGGGGTTGACCCCTGTGGGTACCAGCGCCTGGACGCTGACAAAGTTATCAGCCAGGTTGCGCACCAGCGCACTGGAGATATTAGTGTCGGTGACTACTTTTAGCGGATTGCCATCAAAGCCCGCACCGCTTTTCAGCACCTCATCGGCCTGCGCGTTACTAATGCTGATCATGCTGGCGGCCAAAAAAATGGCTATAAGGCCGGTGCGTTTTCCCATGTGATTATTCGGGCTAAGCGTTCTTTGCTTGTTCACAAATCTCACCTTGATCTTGGAAAGTTAAATCTATAGCACGCCATTCTAACAATAAGGGCGAATTATCTCGATAAACGCGGTTTTGTATCGTCAGACTGGAATTATGGGCGATTTATCCCTGATGCTGAATGCTTATTCGACCGGGGTGAGTTTGGCAAAAGACAAAATCAGCCATTTACTGCCATGTGTGCCGAAATTAACCTGCACCCGGGCTGAGCTGCCTGAGCCTTCCACGTCCATAATGATGCCTTCACCAAATTTGGCGTGATGCACCTGCTGGCCGATTTCAAAGCCAGTTTCATTGGCTTTGTGGGTGCGGTTGATCGTCGTCTCGGCGCCCTTGGCAGCCTGATTAAACGCAGCCGGTTGACTGTGTATCGGGCGGATCTGATCAATTAAATGCTCGGGGATCTCGCCTAAAAACCGGGATGGAATTGGGTGCATCATCCGGCCATGGTGGCGGCGGGCATCGGCACAAGTTAGATAAAGCTGTTCTTCTGCGCGGGTAATGCCGACATAACACAGCCTACGCTCCTCTTCGAGACGGCCCGGCTCATCAATAGACATCTGGTGCGGGAATAAGCCTTCCTCCATCCCCACTAGAAAGACCACCGGAAACTCCAGCCCCTTGGCTGCATGTAGCGTCATCATCTGCACGCAATCTTCCCAAGCAGCCCCCTGCGCTTCACCCGCCTCTAAGCTAGCATGGGCCAGAAAAGCCTGTAGTGGGGTGAGTGTTTCCTCGGATTGATTTTCAGGGTTAAAGCTGCGTCCGGCCTCGATTAGTTCATCTAGGTTTTCTAGTTTAGCTTCACCGCGCTCGGCATCACGGTCTTTGGAAAAAAGGGTGCGCAGCCCGCTTTGTTCAATAATGCTTTGAATCTGCTCGGGTAGGGTCAATGAGCGGGTTTGTTGCTCCATGCGCTCGATTAGCGTCATAAATTGGCGCAGCGCACCAGCGGCGCGGGGTGAGAGTACGGGTTCACCCAGTAAAATCAGGCTGGCATCCCAGAGTGAGGCGCGTTGCTCTCGTGCCGCCTGGCGGACGATGGCAAGGGTTTTATCGCCAATCCCGCGGGTGGGGCGGTTAATAATCCGTTCAAAGGCGCTGTCATCGTGGCGGTTATTGACCAGCTTTAAATAGGCCATTGCATCGCGGATTTCCGCACGCTCAAAAAAGCGCAGCCCGCCGTAAATACGGTAGGGCATGCCCGCCTGAATCAGCGCCTCTTCAAATAGCCGGGATTGCGCGTTGGAGCGATATAACACGGCACAGTCAGAACGGGAACGGCCTTCGGCAATCTGTTGTTTGATTTGCTCGACGACAAAATGCGCCTCATCCTGATCATTAAACCCACGATAAAAACGGATTAGGTTGCCGGTGTCACCCTCAGTCCAGAGGTTTTTGCCCAAGCGCCCCTGGTTGTGGGCAATCACAGCATTAGCGGCTTCTAAAATGGTGCGCGTCGAGCGGTAATTCTGTTCCAGCCGAACAACATGGGTGTCGGGAAAATCGCGGGAGAAATGCTGAATATGCTCAACCTTCGCTCCGCGCCAGCCGTAGATGGACTGATCATCATCGCCGACTGCAAAGATGCTGTTATCAGGGCCGGTTAAAAGCCGGGTCCAGGCGTATTGCAGTGCGTTGATGTCCTGAAACTCATCGATCAGAATCTGGGTGAAGCGTTGCTGATAAAATTGCCGCAGGCTGATGTCATCGCGCAATAACTCGGTGGCACGCAGCAGAAGTTCGGTGAAATCGACCAATCCACTGCGCTCGCAGATATCCTCATAGCGCTGGTAGATTTTAATCACCTCATCGCGCAGCGGGTCTTCGCCGGTCTGTAGATGCCGTGCGCGCTGCCCGTCTTCCTTAAAGCCGTTGATCATTGCGGTGACCATACGCGGCGGGTAGCGTTTTTCATCTAATTCCGCCTCGCGCAACAGGCGCTTGACCAACCGGAGCTGTTCCTCGCTGTCGATAATAACAAACTGCTCCGGCAAACCAGCTTGTTGGGCATGTTGGCGTAGTAGTCGGTGAGAAATGCTGTGGAATGTGCCCACCCACATGCCATCCACCCCGCGCGGGCCTAGCGACTGCTCCGCCAATAGGCTACCGAGCCGACCACGCATCTCACCGGCGGCTTTATTGGTAAAGGTAACCGCCAGCAGCCCATAAGGTGAGACACCCTGTTCACTGCATAGCCAGGCCATGCGGTGGGTTAGTACACGGGTCTTGCCGGAGCCAGCCCCGGCGAGTACTAAGGTCGCCCGCGCCGGGCTGGTTACCGCCTGATACTGGTCAGGGTTGAGAGGATCGAGGATATGATTTTCAGACATGGTGGGTATTGTAGCGGATTTAATCAGTGGCTCCTTGAGCCTGCCTGAATTAGCTATCGGGGTTTGCTTGGCTGCGGGTAAGCCCCGCGATCAATAAGCCGGCGGCGATAATACCCAGCAACCAGCCCAGCCATGAAAGCCCGGCGAACCCGATTTGGGTTAACTGTGGTCCTTCCAGCAGCAAAACCGCAAGCAGCAATAGCCCACCGAGCAGGGTGTAGCGGTTTTTGCGACCCTGCGTTTCGGTTTGCTGGCTTAACCGGTCGAGTTTTTGCTGTTGCTCGGCTAGTTGGGTTTGTTGCTGTTCGATTGAATACATAGCCTGAATGGTCAGCCGTGGCAGGGCGGTGATGTGCTCATTTAAATAGGGCCATTCGGTTCTCATGCGTTTGAGCATTGCTTTAAGGCCAATGCGTTCGCGCATCCACTGTTCGATAAAGGGCTTGGCGGTTTGCCATAAATCCAAATCCGGGTACAACTCGCGGCCTAAACCTTCAATCGCCAGCAGGGTTTTCTGCAACAGCACTAACTGTGGTTGTACTTCCATATTAAATTGCCGGGCGACCTGAAACAGCCGCAACAAAAAATGCCCGAAGGAAATTTCCCGCAATGGTTTTTGGAAGATCGGTTCACAAACCGTGCGGATGGCGGCTTCAAATTCCTCTACACGGGTGTCGCGTGGCACCCACCCGGACTCAACATGCAATTCGGCAACCCGTCGGTAATCACGGTTAAAAAAAGCATGAAAATTTTCAGCCAGATAACGTTGATCTTCCTGCATTAACGAGCCGACAATACCAAAATCCACCGCCATATAACGCGGATTATCCGGATTTTTGATATCGACAAAGATATTGCCCGGGTGCATATCGGCATGAAAGAAATTATGCACAAACACCTGGGTGAAAAAGACCTCCACCCCGCGTTCGGCTAATACCTTCATATTCACCCCGGCATCGCGCAGCCGCTGGGTTTTGGCAATGGGTTCACCGAAGATGCGTTCCTGAACCAGCACGTCCTTGCGGCACATCTCCCAATAAACTTTAGGTACGTAGAGCATTTCCGAGCCATCGAACTGGCGTTTTAGCTCGGCGGCATTGGCCGCTTCACGCTGTAAATCCAGCTCATTCATCAGGGTTTTGTCGAATTCAGCTACGACCTCAACTGGGTGCAAACGCGGGCCTTCCGACCAATAGCGCTGCGCTAGCCCGGCGATGGCATACAGAATCTCCAAGTCATTGCGAATGCGTTTGGAAATACCCGGACGGGTGATTTTGACAATCACCTCATCGCCATTTTTAAGCGTTGCGGCATGCACTTGGGCGATAGAGGCAGAAGCGAGCGGTGCGCTGGAGAACTGCGCAAAAAGCTCATCAACCGGCGCTTTTAAACTGCGCTCAATGCGTTGTTTGGCCTGTTCATTCGAGAATGGTCGCACCCGATCCTGTAGTGCTGATAGGGACTCGGCGATGTCTGGTGGAAGTAAATCTCGACGGGTTGAGAGCATTTGCCCGAATTTCACGAAGATTGGGCCTAAATCTTCGAGTGCCGCGACCAGCCGATCCCCCCGGCTGCGCTGACGATTGCGCGAAAACCAATACCAAGGTGAGAGATAGGTTAAAAACCGGATGGGCCGGAAAATGCGCAATGCCAGTACAATCTCATCCAGCCCGTGGCGAAAAAGCACAAACTGAATCACCATCAATCGCCATAAAAGCCCTGGGCGCATGACCTAGCCTCGTGTTTGGGGGTGGGTTAGTTTGGCAATTCGGGCATCCAAGCACTCAAGCTCTGAGCGCAGTTGGTCGACCTCATCTAGCCAAGGCTCAATTTCAGCCCGATCAGGGAGCATCTGGCTGTCATAAACCCAGAAATCATGCTGCTCAATGGCCCGGCTCTCGCGCCAATATGTCGCCTGCTTCTTTGCTTTCCGAGCTAAGCGTTCTACCAACCCTGCCAGTATGGGGTTGGTTTTTTTATCCAGCCATTCGGCCCAGTCAAACTCCAATCGACTCAACCGGCCTAACACCCGAAAAGCAAAGCGCTCATCGCCATCAACGCGTATTTCGCCCTCAAACAAGGCATCGAGCTCATCGGGCTTTCCCAATGCACGAAGCAGAGCAAAGGGGGTGGTGTATATGGTTGCATCAGCCGTAAGATCGGTGTTATTGCGCAACATCACACCCTTGTCCGTCAGGCTCAGCATTAACTGAAAATTAGGGTGGCTGGAAACGACGGCCAGAACCCGGCCACTATCATCGCCCCAGGGGCGGTTTTCAGCCAGAGCCAGCGCCCGATTGGCGGCGCGCTCAAAGGCAATAACAAAAGGGGTGAATGCCAGCATCTCATTCGAACCATTAAAACAAGGAAATATATCTATTAAGGGCAGACAGATTGATCATCACATACCGCGCCATTGTAGCCGATTGAGAAGGGCTTGACCTGCCGAGTCTAAGCGGCCACATTACAACTGTGCGCCCTTTTGCACTAGATCAAGCCCAGATGTCCCGGTAATGCTGTATCTTGAATAGTCTGAATTTGGATACATTAGGGATGGGTGAGCCAGTTACATGACTGAAAAAAAGCAGATCAAAGCGATAACAACCGGTAAGAGGATTTGGCACAAGCCTGCGGGTGAGGTGTTAGCCGATGTCATTCAAGAAAAGGAAAAAACATTCCTTAAAGCTTGGGCGCATTACCAGAAGGCCGAGGATGACCCGGAAGCGTTGCATGATATGCGTGTTGACCTAAGACGGCTGCGCGTCTGGGAAAAATTAGCGCGTGATCAGGTTAAAACCCACAAGCCTACCCGAAAACGCCTCAAGGCACTGGCCAAAGCCAGCAACCCGCTGCGCGACCATGAAGTTACATTGGATTGGCTGGATGCAGCCCGACGTGACTTGCCGCAGAGCGATGCGCTAAACCAATTGGTAGAATACGGGCATAAGGCCTATACAGAGCGTACCGAGCTTGCCTTCTCTGAAAAACCGGGTTTAAAGCCCAAACTCAAAAACAAGAAAGGACCGAGCTTGGCGTTATGGTTGCACCAAACCGTCGATCAGCGCATCAGCGTGATCGACGAGCAGCTGCGCGCTGGCGCTGATATGGCGCACGAGGCGCGCATTGGGATCAAATACCTGCGCTATCTCCTCGAACCCTTTATCAGTGAACTGCCCGCTGCTAAAGACACGGTTGCCTGGTGCAAACATGTGCAGGATGCTTTAGGTGACTTTCACGATATTGAAGTATTCCGTGAACACCTACCTGAATTTGCCCGCTGGGTTATCGAGCATGAATTAGCGGAAGTCGCTGCACTGCAAGGCGAGCAAAGCCAGGCAATTACCAAAGTATTTGCTAATGCCCGAGATCCCATTATTGCCTTATCGGGCTGGCAGCATCAGCAATACGAGCGCCATTGGAGCATCTGGGCTGATAAGCGCGATAAGCAATTAGACATCCTACAGCGCAATACCGCAAACCTGTTGCCCCAGATTGAGGAAAAACTTGACGTGGGCCAGTGATTAACGGTTACAATGAACATTAAAACAGTCTAAGCAACATAAGCTAATTTAATATGAATAATATGAAACTTTCACTACTTTTGTTGCTCTTAGACTGCAGACACCAGTTTCAAGCTTAATTGTTTGAAGTCTTAATCCCGAAAACATTCGGGGGTGATACGGCTTCGACGTGGGTCACGAAACTCAAGGTGCATGCCGAGGTGAGGTTCCTCGTAAATCCATCTCAAAACCAATAGTTGCCAACGACGACAACTACGCACTCGCCGCTTAAAAACCGGTAGGGTGCCGTCTGACCGAAGCCGTGCTTGTGCGTTCGGAACTCAGGCGTCGACTCTCACAAGATCGCAATGAAGCGCGTCCGGCGTGGATTTGTTAAAACAAAAAACCGGACTCGTCGTGTATCTTCCCTGCCTGTCGGGTAGTACACGATTAAAATAATAGACAGGACAAGCATGTAGTACCGAGAGCGTAGGGCTTGCGGACGCGGGTTCGACTCCCGCCACCTCCACCAATTTAATATCCAGCACCATCTAACGAAGTCTTCAAGCCCGCGTAAGAGCGGGCTTTTACTTAGGTATCTCGTCAATCAAGGGGCAATAGGATTCGTTGACTCTAAACACCCGGCGCTGGATCACCGAACCAAGGCGGCGTTCAGCGTCTCATCCTAGACAGCCGGCTAGTTGAGCCGCCGGCGCAGTCTGAACGCCGAAGGCGCCCCGCGCAGCCTCAGAGCGACGGAGAAAATAGAAGTCAAACCTGGGCGCTACCACCCGAACCATCGAAAACACACGCCAGCGTTAGCCCTTGACGCATAAATAGGAATCGTTACAATCTGCACTATTGTTTTACACCTCTGCTTGGAAT
>DRZW01000122.1 GCA_011380105.1 Halothiobacillaceae bacterium | reverse complement strand
GTTATCAATTCCGCGTGACTCGTAACAGTGATCTTTCGGTGGACGTTGACGACGATGATGATTTGCTAAAAACCCTGCAAGGCGGGTTGTTTGAGCGTAATTACGGCGATGCACTGCGCTTAGAGGTGGCTGAAAACTGCCCGGATGAGATGGTGAAGTTTTTGTGTGACCGTTTTGATCTGGAACCGGATGCGGTGTTTCAGGTTAATGGCCCGGTTAATTTAAACCGGTTAATGGCACTGCATGGATTGCTGCAACGCCCGGATCTGAAAGATCCCAGCTTTACACCTAAGCTGGAGCCTGAGTTTGACCCGGAGCGTAATATCTACGAGACTATCGCCCAGCGCGGTGAGATTTTACTGCATCATCCGTATCAGTCCTTCGTGCCGGTGGTGGAGTTTATTCGTCAGGCGGCGATCGATCCGAAAGTCGTTGCCATTAAAATGACGCTTTACCGCACCGGACGAGATTCAGCGATTGTCGATGCGCTAGAAGCCGCTGCCCGTGCCGGTAAAGAAGTCACCGCCGTAGTTGAGCTTCGCGCGCGCTTTGATGAAGAGGCCAATATCGACATCACCACCCGGCTACAAAAAGCCGGGGCTTATGTTGCCTACGGCATTGTTGGCTACAAAACCCATGCCAAAATGACCCTGGTGGTGCGGCGCGATGGCAATCGCTTAAAACGCTTTGTCCATTTGGGCACCGGTAACTATCATCCTGGCACCGCCCGGATGTATACCGACTTTGGCCTATTGACCGATGACCGCTTTACTGGCGAGGATGTCAATAAACTGTTTATGCAGCTAACGGGTCTTGGGCGGGGCATGCGCTTAAAACGCTTATTGCAATCGCCGTTTTCTTTGCACGGCGGCATGATTGAGCGGATTCATCGCGAAGCGGATTTGGCGCGAAAAGGTAAAAAAGGGCTGATTCGAGCCAAAATGAATTCGCTGATTGAGCGCAAGGTTATTGAGGCGCTGTATGAAGCCTCTCAGGCTGGAGTGAAGATAGAGTTGGTGGTTCGCGGTATTTGCTGCCTGACCCCCGGTGTTCCCGGTATTTCCGATAATATTGAAGTGCGTTCGGTGATGGGGCGTTTTCTGGAGCACCCGCGGGTGTTCTATTTTTACAATGATGGGGATGAAGAGCTATTTCTCTCCAGTGCTGACTGGATGCCGCGCAACTTTTTCGCCCGCGTGGAGACGGCATTCCCGATTACTGACCCACAGATTCGGGCTCGGATTATTGATGAAGCGTTTGATCGTTACATGGCCGATAACACCGGTGCCTGGAAGCTGACTGCCCAAGGGCGTTATGAACGCATTGTCCGCGATGCAGATCAGCCGGAATTCAATGCCCAGCAGTCGCTGATTGAGGATTTGGGTAAAGGATAAATAAACTAAGTCGGCTGTCAGTGCGCGCTTGTTTGAAAAATCCCGCCCAAAAAAGTGTCGGGATTTTTTTTGCTAAATTAAAAATGAATCATTATCATTTGCGAGATTGATGACACTCGATTAGCGAGCTCAGCCATGATGCGACTGTTCCATTTTCATCAAGCCAGTCCCCCGAAACTCGAAGTCCGAGATGAGGCCACAGGCCGGTTGATTGCGGTGTTTGATTACACCCAACTAGACCGATTGGTGGCCGAGGGTAAGCTCAGTGTGGCTGAGCTCCTGGCCACGGGACTACAGGCGCAGTCACGGTTGTGTAGGAAGCTGGTTTTGTTGGCCTGTGCCCGCAATTGTGCTGATGCGACCTCTTGTGCAACCTGCCCTTATCGGCCTGGCGAGAAAACACGAATTCCGCCCGGCTTTAGTGAGCCAGTGATTAGCCGTCTACCATCTGAGGCTACTAAATCGGTATGCAAGTAAAATTTGGGTTATGGGTTTAAGTAACGGCACCCCGACCGCCCGGGCATTTGCTGTAATCGCTGGGTTAATTGGTTGAAATCAGGTTGTTCCACGCCCTGTTTAGCGTCGATTAGGGTTTGTTGCGGCCAGTTGGGCAATCGCGGCGATGTGTCACAATGCCCAAATGACGCAGGTTGGCTAAATGCCGGGATACCTTGGGCTGGCCAAGTTCTAGGGTTTAGGTTAATTTGCAGACACAGAGTTCCTGCTCATGAGCGAGCTGCAATAAAATATGTAAGCGGGTGCTGTCTGCCAGTGCCTGGAAGAAGATCTCGGCCCGGAAGTTTTAGTTGGAATTGCGTTCATGCATTTACATCAGCGTATCTTGTAACGCTTGCAATGACGTCAGTCTTAGACGTGAGTTCAAACCCTACCTAACTACAAAACACCCCAATGCTCAAGTCAGGTTTATCGAGGTGTTTGCGGCTGATCAAGGTGGGGCCGATAAGGTGAAGTTAAACCAGATTAATCCCATTTAAACGGTTGGCTGCCTGCTCGCGGGCGAGCCGGACAAAAGCTTCAATAAATGAGAGCTCATGATCCTCACGGCGCACTGCTAAATGCAGCGTGGCGCTCAACTCGGTCTGCGTCTGATTTTGTTCATCCATGACCTGAACCGGGTGGATGCTCAGTGGGCGGGTGGTGATAATACCGCGTTCTACCTCATTGGTTATCGCCCATTTCGGTAAGGCGGCCACACCCCGGCCGCTGGCTACCCATTGGGCAATCATGGCGGTAAGCTCGGAGGTACGGGTGGCGGCAGGTTCAATCCCCGCCGGGGTGAGAAAGCGCTGGAAGATATCCAAGCGCTTCCGCTCAACTGGATAATGAATAATGGTCTCATCACGCAGCATTTGCGGGGTGATGGCCGGTTGCTCATTGAGTTTGTGGTCTGGAGCCATCGCTAGGACTATTGAGTAACGAAACAACGGCAAAAAGACCAGATCCGGGTCATCGACCGGATCAGAACTGATCACGCCATCGAGCTCGCCACGGCGTAAGGCATCTATGGCATCAAAGCTGTGGGCAATTGAAAGATCGGTATCAATCTGAGGCCAATGCCCTCGGTATTGCTCTAATGCCGGTATTAGCCAGGTGAAGCAGGAATGACACTCTAATGCCAGATACAACCGGCCGGTGCCCCCCCCTGCGATCTGTTTTAAATCGCGGTCGAGTTTATCCACCTCAGGCAGAATGACTTCGGCGGCAGCGAGAAAGCGCCGCCCGGCTTCGGTGGGGCGCATCGGTCTTGAGCGCCGGGAAAACAAAGGGGTGTTATAGTAGGATTCAATGGCACGAATCTGATGGGAAAGTGCCGATTGCGTGACATGCAAACGCTCAGCCGCTTGGGCCAGTGATTCGGTCTGGGCAATGGCAGCTAAAGTGCGCAGGTGGCGCAACTCAAGGAACATAAAGATCTACCTCGGGGCTTTCATGCACACCTCCGATCCGAACGGAGGTGCGCTGCCAAGGGTTATTCACGCGGTTGTTTTAAGGTCACCAGCTCTTCTGATGAGGTTGGGTGCAAGGCGACGGTGTTGTCAAAATCGGCCTTAGTCAGCCCGGCTTTGACAGCGACAGCAAACCCTTGGAGCATTTCGTCAGCACCATCACCGGCAATATGCAGCCCGGCAACACGTTCCTCTTTACCCACGCAGACTAGTTTCATGGCGGTTTTATAGCCATGATCGGACAGGGCATAGCGCATCGGGGTAAAGCGGGTTTCATAAATGATGACCGCATCTTGGCCGAATTGTTCAATCGCCTCCGGCTCGGTTAGCCCCACGGTGCCCAGTGGCGGGTGCGCAAACACCACGGTGGGGATGGCGGCATATTCCAGCTTAGCGTTGCTTTGGCCGCCAAATAAACGGTCAGCTAGACGCCGCCCGGCGGCGATGGCAACCGGGGTTAATGGATAACGCCCAGTGATGTCACCAATGGCATACACACCCTTGATATTAGTGTTTTGGTATTCATCGGTGGGTACAAAACCATTGTCTTGTACCTTCACTCCGGCATCTTCTAAACCGATGTTGTCGGTGTTAGGGCGACGGCCCACAGCCCAGATAACCTGATCATAAGGGCCGAGCTTCTGGCCGTCCTTACCGTGAATAACGGTGCCATCAGTAGTTTCCTCTAAGCGGTCGACTGCAAAAGACATCTTGAGCTCAATGCCCATGGCTTCCAAGTTTTCCGTGGCCGTCTCGCGCAGAATGGGGTCGAAGGGGGCAATGACTGAGTCCATCATATCCAGCAGGGTGACATTACTACCAAATGAGCGCAGCACCCCGGCTAGTTCCACGCCAATATAGCCACCACCGATCACCGCTACCCGCTCTGGTTGTTCATCCAACGCGAAAAAACCATCTGAGGTAATACCCAAGTCCGCGCCCTCAACTGGGGGCACCATCGGACGGCCACCGGTGGCGATGACGATATGCTCAGCATGATAGGTTTGTTCATCGACTTTGACTTTTTGCTCACCGACTAAACGGCCATAGCCTTTAATCACCGTCAAGCCAAGCTCTTTGGCATAGCCATCCCAGAACTCATTAATGTCGCTGATAAACGAGCGGCGCTTTTGGACCATTTCCGGAAAGTTAATTTTCCCCGGCGCGGGTTGAAAGCCCCAATTGGCGGCATCAACGCGATCATGCGCCAGATTAGCGGCATACCACATGACCTTTTTAGGTACGCAGCCTAAATTTACGCAGGCACCACCGAGTTTGGCTGGTTCAACTATGGCTACTTTTTTGCCATAGCCTGCCGCGCGCTCGGCAACGGCAAGACCGCCGGAGCCACCACCTAATACGATTAGATCAAAATTGTTGTGTGTACTCATTATGTGCCTCCAATACATCCAAGATGATCAGTCCTAAAACTTCCTTTGCGCAGGCCAGGCTCTGGGCAAAGCAGCTTTGCTGTTAGCGCTAAGCCCAACGCTGGTCTACAAACCAAGCTCGCCTTAGGCAGGTTTGGTCGTGCATTATCTATAGGTTGGTTGCTTCAAGCGTTCTGCTTCAACCACTCTTCAAGCTTATCTGCACCGCCGACTACAGCGCCGTCCTTAACCAGCATGGAGTAGTAGCGCCAGGGGCGCTTGCCAAATCCAAGATCGTCTTTATCGACCAGCATGCCCATGCCATGGGTAAATTCGCCATTACTGTCAGGAATAAAGTCAATCCGTTCCGCGCCCTGATCTTGCGCCCTATCGTTTATGACAAAGGCATCATTAACCAAGATGCAGGTGATTTCATCGACACCATGTTCTTTGAAAACCGTTGCTAATTCATTAAAGCGTGGCACATAACGTAAAGAGCAGGTCGGGGTAAAGGCGCCGGGTGGTGAGCACACATAAACGGACTTGCTTTAGAAAATATCATCAGAGATAACATCAACCCAATCGTGGTCGTGGCGGGTGCGGAATGTCACGTTCGGTACAGCTTGGTCTCCACGATTTTGCAAACATCGGTTAATAGCTTAGTTTAGTTGGTTTTTAAGAATGAACAAGCACTGCCAGAACAAGCCTGACAACCAGATAAAGTCTAAAAATCCGAAAAGCGGCGACAACGTGCTACAAGCTCACTGTAATGATAAAAAGGGGTTGTCATCAGGTAGGGTGTTACCTGAAGCAACCGAACAAGAATATAGACTAGGCATGTTCAAAATGAAATTTAATCAATTTAATTAAAACGATAGATTTATTCCAACAAATTGGTGGGGTTGATCTATTCTTGCCGGGTCAGTGCCTTATCTTGGGGCAAAGTCTGTGCTCCAAAGTATTGTGCAATTAGCTTTGCAGTGTGGCGATGAAAGACCATAAACAAATGGCTGCTGCGAGTCTGAATGTGTTGCTCCAGCCGAGGGTGTTGCGTCTCAGATAAGTTAACCGTGCCATCGTTTTCTTTATTCAGCCCATGCGGAATCAGCCGCCCTGGTCCGCGTGGCCGGTTCGCGGCGATCATGAGCGTCTTGGGTGGGTAAGACCAGCATGATGCGCCCGAGGCTAGGCTTTCGGTGTAACTTGCTCCCATCGCCCAACGCGTGGGGGCAAACTGGGCTAACTGGCGGGCGACCTGGCTGCCGTTAATAGGACTGGCCAACAACACCACCCGTTGATGTGCCTTTGGCGGGTACTGCTGGAAATAATGCGCAATCATCAGCCCGCCTAAACTATGACCCACAAAATGGGGGTGTTTGATCTGGCGCTGCTCAAGCCAAGCGGCGAGTTTTTGCACAATTGCCGCCTTCGGCGATCTTGTGTTGTAACCAAACAGATGGCAGTCAAATCCGGCCCGACCAAGCCGCTTAGCCAGTGGCCACATAACCGCCCGGTTCATCCACAAGCCATGGAGAATGACAATCGTGCGCTTAGGTTGGCCTTCTGCCAGGTTGAACTGGCTTTGCATAGGCTTGTCTTTGGTTGTTTGTCTAGTGTGCAAAGATGGGAATCCTACCGACAGGAACACAAAAAGCTAAAGAAGCTTAATATAAAGAGCGATTTAATGTATTACCCCCTGGATGAACCGGCTGATATCTTGATTCAGCGCTTGTTAAAGCACCTGCGTGACGAGCCGGCTGCGCGAGGTGCACTTGAACAGGCTGCGATCCAGGCCGATTCCGTGTTCGATGGCAACCTCGCCATTCCGCGCGGTCTTAGGGTTGCTTGTTTGCTGGCCGAGCTCGATGCTGATGCAGTTAGCTTAATTGTCGCCGTGCTGGCCGACCAGCGGCTGGACTTGCCGGATGCGATTATGCAAACCCTATTGGGTGGCGTTACCTCAGAGCAGCGCTGCAAAATTAAAGCGCAACTAGAAGCCATCCTCAAAGTGCGGCAATTGCTGGTGCGTTATCGCCCGGATGTGTCTTCTAAGCAGGCGATCATGTGGCAGCGGTTGATTTTTGCCATCTGTCGAGATGTCCGTGTCGTGCTGGTGTTACTCGCGTTCGCTGTTGAGCAGATGCGTGGGTTGGTTTACCAGTCTGATTTACAACAATGCCGGAAAGCGGCGCACTGTGCAATGCACGTATTCGCACCGATGGCGCATCAGCTAGGTCTGGGGCAGATTAAATGGGAACTGGAAGATTTAGCCTTCCGGCACCTGCAACCGGAGGTTTATGCCGATATTGCCCGCAAGCTCGATGACCGACGGGTAAACCGCGAGCGCTACCTAGAAAAAATCCGCGAAGCATTGGCTGATGCCCTAGCAAAAGCGGGTATCACCGCCCATGTTTATGGTCGGCCAAAGCATATCTACAGCATCTGGAGCAAGATGCAGAAAAAGCGCTTGAGTTTTGAGCAGCTATTTGATGTGCATGCATTGCGGATTGAAGTGGAGACGGTATCGGCCTGCTACGCAGCCTTATCGGTGGTGCATGATCTATTCACCCCCATTGAGCGTGAGTACGATGATTATATTGCTCGGCCGAAGCCCAATGGCTATCAATCACTGCATACGGCGGTGCAGGCATGGGAAGGCAAGGTGGTAGAAATTCAGATTCGTACCCACCGCATGCATGCCTTTGCCGAGTTTGGGGTGGCTGCTCACTGGCGGTATAAATCGGGTCAGGCCGGATACCACCCCATGCAGGAATCCATCGAGTCCATTCGGCGCGAATGGGATAAGGCCGATCAGATAGGCGGCAAACCAGGGGAGCAGACGATAGCTACCGAGCTGGACGTCAGCCATGTCTATGTCTTTACCCCTGATGGTGATTTGTTGGAGTTGCCAGCCCAAGCCACCGTGCTGGATTTTGCTTATAAAATCCATACCCAGATTGGGCATCGCTGCCGGGGCGCGTTGATTAACGGCAACATTGCACCGTTGAAATCACGCTTGCAGCAGGGCGATCAGGTGCGGGTACTGACCCAGAAAAACGCCCAGCCCAGCCGCGTATGGGGTAGGGCGCAGAGTGGTTTTCTGCATTCAGCCAGTGCACGGGCTAAAGTGCGGAACTACTTTGCCCGTCAAGACCACCACAATCGTCGCGAGCGTGGCCGATTATTAACCGAGCGCTTGCTGCGCCATCTAAAAGTAAACGCTAGCCGGCGCGAGACATTGGTGCGCCAACTTGGTTTTGCCGATGAAAACCAACTGTTCGAGGCCGTTGGCAGCGGCAAAATGGCCTTGGAAACCATCACCGTTGCTGCCCGAAAGCAGCAAAGCAATGAGAAGCCCGCGGGTCAGCATGTTGATCAGCAGCCTGCGGAACCAACCGAAGATGTAGCCATTGAGCAGGCCAGCTTATGTATTGAGTCGCGCCAGATTGATGGATTGAAGGCTACCATCGCTCGTTGTTGCAACCCTAAGCCGGGCGAGCCGGTGATGGCGTTCTTAAGCCAGAGTCAAGGGTATAAATTGCACCGCCCTGACTGTCCGAATCTAAACCATCTGGTGCGTCAGTACCCTGAGCGCATTCTGGCGGTGCAATGGCCAAAAGCAGACCCCAAAAAAAACTGAACCGTGCTGTACTGCTCATCAACATGTTCTCCGTGAAAGGTTGTTAATTTTCAGCCTCCGCAGGATTAACTGGCTTTTTCTACAACAGATCAGGCGGTTTGATGCCATTCCTCCATCGCGCCGATGGGCCAGCCGCCCTCCGGTTAATATGGTGATTGTACTGCCAGGCTTAGCGCTCGATGATCTGCTCAAGTTCGTGTGCTCGATAAAAACGGTGGCGTTGCAGTATCTCGATGATGTGCCCATTGAATTGCGCCAAACAACGCCCAGGATTCCTTTATCCGACCGATGCGGATGTCAAGGTTTTCGTTCGGGATGGAAAACTAGAATAGCATCGAACCATCGTTGTAACATAATTGTCATCAAATCTACATATTCCCGTCACTTTCTACCCTGAGACTATGCCTGCACGCCGCGAATGACTGTGCGGTTTGCGATGTTCATTCAAAACGCAGGTAGAAATCTCATGACTGTTAAAACTCGACTTGCATTAGGCATTGCCGCCGCTTTCACCTTTTCGGGCGCGGCTTTTGCTGAAGTAGATCCTAATCTCCCATCCTATAAGCCTGTTTCTGGTATTTCTGGTAATGCCACCTCGGTTGGTTCAGATACCCTGAACAACCTGATGACGCTGTGGGCTGAGGAGTTCGCGAACTTTTATCCCAACGTCAATATCCAGATTCAGGGCGCCGGTTCTTCAACTGCGCCGCCAGCTTTGGTGGAAGGCACCGCTAATTTCGGACCGATGAGCCGCGAGATGCGTGATTCTGAGGTGCGTGAATTTGAAGACCGCTACGGTTATCCGCCGACACAAGTGCCGGTCGCCATTGATATGGTCGCGGTATATGTAAACAAGGACAATCCGATTGAGGGCTTAACACTGCCGCAGGTTGATGCAATTTTCTCATCTACCCGCGCCTGTGGGTATGAAGAGGACATCACCCGCTGGGGTCAGTTGGGTCTGACAGGCTCTTGGGAAAACCGCGATATTACTCTCTACAGCCGCAATGCGGTTTCTGGTACCTACGGTTATTTCCGTGAAAACGCCCTGTGTGGTGGTGATTTTAAACCCACGGTGAATGAGCAGCCTGGTTCCTCGGCTGTGGTGCGCGGTGTCGAGCAAACCTTGGGTGGCATTGGCTATTCCGGTATTGGCTATAAAACATCTGGTGTACGCGCCACGCCGTTGGCCGTAAGAGAAGGTGCGCCTTTTGCTGAAGCGAATGCTGAAAATGCCGTATCAGGCGACTATCCGCTGGCTCGATTCTTATATGTTTACGCTAATGTAGACCCCAACAGCGGCTGGAATCCATTAGAGCGTGAGTTCTTCCGCATGGTGCTCTCTAAGGAAGGTCAGGAAGTGGTACATCGCGATGGCTATGTAACCATGCCTGAAACGGTTGCTGCGCGATTCCGCAAAGAGAAAGGCTTGGAATAAGGCTTGTTTTCCATGTGCTAACACTGATCGCTCGGGTGGCATTGCTGCCCGAGTTTTTCATTTTATCCAGCTGAGATTTACCTGATTTTTTCACAGTTCGGGAATCCATTTTCATGGCACAACAAACATCATCCACACCACACAGCGATGTGCTGCCATCCGAGAAAAAGCGGGCGCGTCTGCGTAAAATCCGTCGCTTTAAAGATGGTTTTTCATTCTTCGGCGTCGGCTTTGGCGGGCTGGGGGTAATCTTCTCCCTGGCGCTGATTTTTCTCTACCTGTTTTACGAAACTTTTCCGCTGCTAAAGCCGGTGAGCATGAATGTTGGCACTGAGCTATCAGTCCCTGCTTCTGGCGACCCTTCGCCCACCATGCACATGGTGGTGGATCGCTATGAAGAGCTAGGTGCGCGTTTCGCCCAATCTGGTGCGATAAATTTTTTCAATGTGGCTGATGGGTCATTAACCGATCGTATCAGCGTGACGATACCCGAAGGAGAATCGGTCAGCTCCTTTGGCCGTTCTGAGTCGCGCAAGCGTTTATTTGTTTACGGCTTTACCGATGGCAGTTTGATGCCAGTCAAATTGGATTACGACATTACCTACCCGGGTGGAGAGCGCCATGTCAAGCCTAAGTTAACTTTCCCGCTGGGCGAAGAGCCAATTCGCCTTGGAGGTGATCTGGAGCGGCGCAGTTTCAGCGCGTTGCATATCGTCGATGGTCGCGGTGGTTATGCCATTGCGGCAGGCAATGAGCAGGGCGAGATTGGTCTGGCATTATTTGAAACCCGGCGCAATATGTTGTTGGGCACGGTTGAGATTAATCGCCAGGATTACACATTGCCTTCGATAGGCGAACCAATACGCCAGATATTGGTGGATGATGCGTTGCGCAACCTGATTGCCATTGATCGCCAAGGTAAGCTTTATCACTTTAGCATTGTCGATCGGGCCAACCCCGAACTGATCGATGTTCTGCAGGTGGTGGATGATGGCGAACAGGTCACCGCCGCCAGCTTCCTGGTCGGGGCGCGCTCGTTAATTGTCGGTGGCAGTGATGGCTCGGTTCGCCAATGGATGTTTGTGCGCGATGACCAGACCAACAAGTTTCATCTGACCTACATTCGCAGTTTTGAGCGACAGCCGGGTGCGATTACCTTTATCGAACCGGAGTACAGCCGCAAGGGGTTCATTACCGGTGATGATCAGGGTCAGGTGGCACTGCATTACGGTACCTCGAATGTCACCCTTAAAAGCGTCCAATTAGAAAGCAACGCGCCGATCAACCGCATTGCCATATCACCGATCAATGGTTTGGCGCTGGTCAAGCAAGCCGGTCGGGATGAGATTCTCCCGCTTCATATTGATAACCCACACCCGCAAACCACGCTTTCATCCCTGTGGGGCAAAGTCTGGTACGAGGGCAGTTCAGAGCCGGATTTTGTCTGGCAGTCTTCCTCGGCTGACGATGCCTTTGAATCCAAGTTCAGCCTAGTGCCATTGTCGGTGGGTACGCTCAAAGCGGCTTTCTTTGCCATGTTACTGGCCACGCCACTGGCGATTATGGGTGCGATTTACACCGCCTATTTCATGGCTCCGACGATGCGTAAAGTCGTCAAGCCCTCGATCGAGCTCATGGAGGCCTTACCCACGGTCATTTTGGGATTTTTAGCCGGAATCTGGCTTGCGCCTTATATCGAAAATCACCTGCCACTGGTCTTTACCAGTCTGATTTTAATTCCAGTTGGAATGGTTTTAGCCGGTTTTGCCTGGAAAAATCTTCCTGAAGGCATCCGCCATCGCGTTCCCGCAGGTTGGGAGGCGTTGCTGTTGGTGCCAGTGGTGATTCTGCTTGGGTGGTTTGCCGTCGCATCAAGCCCGTGGATTGAGCTGGCGTTGTTCGATGGCTCCATGCGCCAATGGCTGACCGATGTGGGCATTCCCTTTGATCAACGTAACGCGCTAATTGTGGGCATCGCGATGGGTTTTGCGGTTATTCCGACCATTTTCTCAATTGCCGAAGATGCGATCTACAGCGTGCCCAAGCACTTAACGCAAGGCTCGCTGGCGCTGGGAGCGACCCCGTGGCAGACCATGACTAAGGTAGTGTTGTTGACTGCCAGTCCGGGCATTTTCTCCGCGGTGATGATTGGTTTTGGACGCGCGGTCGGCGAGACCATGATCGTGCTAATGGCTTCAGGCAACAGCCCGATCGTGAACTTCAATATCTTTGAAGGGATGCGCACGTTAGCGGCAAATATCGCTGTTGAATTGCCGGAGACAGCCGTGGGGTCAACACACTTCCGGGTGCTGTTCTTGTCCGCGTTGGTGCTGCTGGTCTTTACCTTCCTGCTCAACACCCTCGCCGAGGTCGTGCGCCAGCGTCTACGTAAGCGTTATGCGTCACTGTAGGTCAGCAATAATCAAGGGTTACGAGAAATGAATAATTGGTGGAAAAGTGGCGGGCCGTATATCTGGCTAAATGCCGGCGCGGTTAGCGTTAGTATGGTTATGGTCTTTGGGCTGATCGTCCTGATCGTGATCCGCGGTATGGGTAATTTTTGGCCCCATGCCATTGTCCAATTTGACTATCAGGCTAACGGTCAGTCTGAGACGGTAATTGGGGCGCTGCGCAAAACCGAAACCCTAACCGCGCAAGCCTTGCGTGATGCCGGGGTGGTGCTGCCTGAAGATCAAGCGCTGGTGACCCGGCATTTGTTCAAGCTGGCAAACCGCGATGTCACCGGGCGGGATTTCGCGTACTTCATTGAAAACTTTATGGGGGAGTGGTCTTATCCGAAAGCATTGACGGTCTTTGAGCGTCGTCAGTGGGGTGATTTTTACGGCTTTCCCAAAGCGTTATTAGAGCGCGGCGAGGTCATCATCGAGGGCGATGGTCTTGATGATGCGCTCTGGGCGGAATTCAATGCTCGTTTAGAACGTGCCAATAATTTGGCTGAGGAGATTCGGCATATCGAGCGCCATGAGATCGGTGCGATTAACTACCAGATAGAGCAGATTCGGCTCGATAAGCGTCGTGCTGAGCTTAAAAATGAACTGACCGATGCGGTGCTGGCAGAGCTAGATCAACGTCGTGAGGCGCTCAATGCCGAGTACGCTCAGTTACAGGAACGTTTGAATGCGCTTGCAAGCCAAGTGAGTCGGGATGCCATTGTGATGGAGGTCGCCGGTGGCGAGGAGGTCACCATTGCTTTGCAGGATATTGTCAAAGCCTGGCAGCCCAACAATATGAGTGTAATGTCGAAGGTGGGCTTTTACTTATCCGACTTTAAAGATTTCATCTTCGGCTATCCGCGTGAGGCTAACACCGAAGGGGGTATCTTCCCGGCTATTTTCGGCACCGTGACGATGGTGTTTGTGATGTCGATTATCGTTACCCCGTTTGGTGTACTTGCCGCGATTTATTTGCGTGAATATGCCCGACAGGGGCCGCTGCTAAAAGTGATTCGGATCTCGGTTTATAACCTAGCCGGTGTGCCTTCGATTGTCTTTGGGGTGTTTGGCTTAGGGTTCTTTGTGTATATCGTCGGTGGCACAATTGACCAAGTCTTCTATCCTGAGGCTTTACCTTCGCCCACTTTTGGCAGTCCGGGGCTGTTTTGGGCATCACTAACGCTGGCGTTATTAACCCTGCCGGTGGTGATTGTGGCAACCGAAGAAGGGCTAGCGCGGATTCCATCCACGGTGCGTCAAGGGTCACTTGCGCTGGGGGCGACCAAGAGTGAAACCCTATGGAAGGTGGTGGTGCCATTAGCTACCCCGGCGATGATGACTGGCTTAATCCTTGCCATTGCCCGCGCGGCCGGGGAGGTTGCGCCGCTGATGTTAGTCGGGGTGGTAAAGCTGGCCCCGTCGCTGCCGATTGACGGCAACTTCCCGTATATCCACTTAGACCGCCAGATTATGCACTTAGGCTTTCACATCTACGATGTAGGCTTTCAGAGTCCGCATGCCGAGGCCGCAGAACAGCTGGTGTATGCCACATCATTAGTTTTGGTGGTGTTGATTGTGGGTTTGAATTTAACCGCGATCTATATCCGTAACCATCTGCGTGAAAAATACCGCGCCGAGGGTGATTAATACAGATTCTCTTTTTAACCACGCCTTGCGGGTAGCGAGGTGTGCAACCATATTTAACGGAAATCATCATGAGCACAGAAACTGATAGCCGGATTAGTTCAGACTTATTCACTAATCAAAGCCAGACTCCGCTCGATCTTGATCGTGAAGAAATAGCCCTCTCAGTGCGTGATCTGGATTTATTTTACGGAGACACGCAAGCGCTGAAAGGGGTGAACATGGAATTACCTCACCGCCGGGTCACGGCCTTTATTGGGCCGTCAGGTTGCGGTAAATCGACCCTATTGCGTTGCTTTAACCGCATGAATGATCTGGTGGATAACTGCCGGATTTATGGTGGTATCTATCATCACGGTGAGAATATTTACGACAAGCGAGTGGATGTGGCTGAGTTGCGCCGTCGAATTGGTATGGTTTTCCAAAAACCGAACCCATTTCCTAAATCGATCTTTGAGAACGTTGCCTACGGGCTGCGTATTCAAGGGGTAAACGACAAAAAGGTACTCAGCGAAGTCGTCGAGCGCTCATTGCGGGATGTAGCGCTTTGGGATGAGGTTAAAGACCGTTTGCACACCAATGCATTTGGTTTATCGGGTGGTCAGCAGCAGCGGCTGGTGATTGCCCGGGCGGTTGCTATTGAGCCGGAGGTATTGTTGCTTGATGAACCGACCTCGGCGCTCGATCCGATTTCTACTGCTAAGATTGAGGAATTGATTGAGACCTTAAAGCAGGATTACACAATCTTAATTGTGACCCACAATATGCAGCAGGCCGCGCGCGTATCTGATTACACCGCTTATATGTATTTAGGTGAGTTAATCGAATTCAATGATACCCAGACGTTGTTTGTAAACCCCAAAGAGAAGGCCACCGAGGATTATATTACCGGGCGATATGGTTAAGCTACCCGGTTTAATGCCTGAGGCAGTGCGCCTAGGCGATCTGTTCAGTCGCGGGTGCACGGGTTTGCTTTGTTGCGCCATAAAAGCCGTCAGTAACTGAGTTGACGGCTTTTTCATGGCAAGCGCTGGCGCGCAGGTTAATCAGGCTCGGGCTGAGAGCACCAGTTGGCTCAACGAACTGTGGCCGTGGCGTTTGACAAAACGATTGACTTCTTCGATGGCAGGTTTAAAACGCGCCGGGTCGGAAGAGTTGCGGTCGCCTTCAATCTCACGCATTTTCTCAAAGAGTTCTTCCCATTCAGGGATCAGCTCAGCACGGGGGGTGAAGCGCGCTGAGGTGTAGCCGACCTTTTCATCGCCTTGCATAATCGGCGCAACCCGGGTTAACACCCAGTAGTGATCGCCATTTTTGCAACGGTTCTTCACCACACCAAAGAATTCTTTATCGGCTTGGATTTCCTGCCACATTAGATAATAAACCGTGTCAGGCATATCAGGATGGCGCAGGATGTTATGCGGTTGACCGATGAGTTCATCAACGGTAAACCCTGAAATCTCCGCCAAAGAGCGGCTAGCGTGGGTAATAATGCCCTCGCAATCGGTTTTGGATTGCAAGGCCCGGTGACTACCCAATCCAATCACTTTGCCGGTTACCTTGGTGATGTCCACCGGCGGCGTATAGCCAAATGATAACATATACTCACCTTTCTGCGTGTTTGAAGCCGCCCGTCGCCAATCGCAAGACCGCATACTGACGTATAGCGGCTTTATCATGGTCTAAGGCATTCTATCTGCCAAGAATGCCTACCCACGACGCATGGAGTCGTAGAATTCATTATTGGTTTTGGTCTGCTGTAATTTATCGAGTAGGAACTCCATGGCTTCGAATTCATTCATTGGATGCAGGAATTTGCGTAATATCCACATCTTCTGCAACTCTTCGCTGTCGGTTAACAACTCTTCGCGGCGTGTCCCAGAGCGGTTGATGTTGATTGCCGGATAAACACGTTTTTCGGCAATGCGGCGGTCTAAGTGCAGTTCCATGTTGCCGGTGCCTTTGAACTCCTCGTAGATCACCTCGTCCATTTTCGAACCGGTGTCGATCAGGGCTGTGGCAAGAATGGTCAGGCTGCCGCCTTCCTCGACATTCCGTGCGGCTCCAAAAAAACGCTTGGGTCGATGCAGGGCGTTGGCATCAACCCCGCCTGTCAGCACCTTGCCGGAAGAGGGCGCTACGGTGTTGTAAGCCCGAGCCAAGCGGGTGATGGAATCGAGCAGCACCACGACATCACGCTTGTGTTCGACCAAGCGCTTGGCCTTTTCGATCACCATCTCGGCGACCTGTACATGGCGCTGAGCGGGTTCATCGAAGGTTGAGGCGACCACTTCACCGCGCACGGTGCGTTGCATTTCGGTGACTTCTTCCGGGCGCTCATCGATCAGCAGTACGATTAAGTCGCATTCGGGATGATTATTGGTGATGCTCTGGGCAATGTTCTGTAAGAGCATAGTCTTACCGGCTTTTGGCGGAGCGACAATTAGGCCGCGTTGCCCTTTGCCCACCGGCGAGACGATATCGATAATCCGGGCGGTTAGATCCTCAGTAGAGCCATTACCGCGCTCCATGCGCAAGCGTTTTTCGGCATGAAGCGGGGTGAGGTTTTCAAAGAGGATTTTGTTTTTGGACTGATCGAGTTTTTCAAAGTTGATTTTTTCGATCTTGAGTAGTGCAAAGTAGCGTTCGCCGTCTTTCGGCGGGCGGATTGTGCCGGAGATAGTATCCCCGGTTTGCAGATTAAAACGCCGGATCTGCGATGGGGAGACGTAAATATCGGCCGGCCCGGCCAGATACGATCCATCCGAACCGCGCAGAAACCCAAACCCGTCGGAGAGTATTTCCAATACGCCGTCACCATGGATGGACTCCCCGGTTTTGGCATGCGCCTTGAGCAGGGCGAAGATGACATCTTGCTTGCGGGTGCGGGCCAGGTTATCAAGCCCCATGGACTGAGCGAGTTCCATGAGTTCGGGTACAGGTTTGCTCTTGAGTTCAGTCAGATTCATTCGGATGGATTTCGTATGGGTAAATGGGCCGCGATTGGCCGCGAAATGAAAAGATTGTTGAACGGTAAAGAATAACTTCGGGCTGCCTTGTGCGATCAAAGCGCGATCGCAACGACCGAGGGGCGGGTCGATGACAGATGCAAATCGATTTGCATCATTCTGGCACAAAAATGCCCGGTTACCAACCTTTTAAAACAAAGAATTAACCGGGCCTAGTTTTATCTATAC